>CASDVX010000053.1 GCA_949284545.1 uncultured Eubacteriales bacterium | reverse complement strand
CACCTACCGCTGCGACGGGAATCCCATCCCCACCTTTGAGGGCGAGCCGGAGAGAGTGTCCCTGCCCGACAGCGCGGACGAGCTGGCAAAGGCGATATGGTCGTCCCTCAACGAGGACAACAAAATATCCCTGTGGGTGGGCACGACGGAGCTTTCCACCGGAAAAACCGAGGAGCGGGTCATAAACAAGTATTCCCGCTGACATATGTCCCGCGCGCCTGAGAAAGGCTGAGCCCGGGCCCCGTCAGAGATAGAGGGAACGGCAGGGGAAGAGCGCCTCAGGAAGCCTGCCGGAATGAAGCGGGGAAAAGCGCATAAACGCGCGGGAAGGCGCGGAAAAGCGCGGAAGAACCGTAGAAAAGACGGTAAAACAAGAGAAAGCTCGGGCGGCCGGAGTAAAGCGCGGGGAGACTCGGAAAAAGTCCCGCATAAGCCCGGGGACAGACCGGGCACAGGCCTGCCGCAGCAAGCCCGCAGGGGCATGATTTTTATAAAAACCGCCGCAGACGAGGGAAAAACGCCCCGCGTCCGCCCGGAGAGAAAGAAAGGACGCCGGATATATATGGATACTTCTTCGAGAGACAGATACGTTTCGCCGTTTTCCACGCGCTACGCATCCGACGAGATGCAGTTCCTGTTTTCGGAAAGGCACAAATTCACCACGTGGCGGAGACTGTGGATAGCGCTTGCAAAGGCCGAAAAGGAGCTGGGGCTTTGCATAACCGACGAGCAGATAGCCGAGCTTGAGGCTCACGCGGAGGACATAAACTTCGAGGTGGCGGAAGCGCGGGAAAAAGAAGTGCGCCACGACGTGATGAGCCATGTTTACGCCTACGGGAAGCAGTGCCCCAAGGCGGAGCCGATAATACATCTCGGCGCCACCTCATGCTACGTGGGCGACAATACCGACGTTATAATCCTCAGGGAAGCGTCCGGGATCGTCCTGAAGAAAGCCGCCCAGGTGCTCAGGAACCTATGCGGTTTTGCAGTGACGTACAGGGACCTTCCCTGTCTTGCGTATACCCATCTCCAGCCGGCGCAGCTGACCACCGTGGGAAAAAGGGCCACGCTGTGGATGAACGAGCTGGCGGAGGATATGAAAAACCTTGAGTTCCAGCTCAAAAACCTCAAACTTCTCGGGTCAAAGGGTACCACGGGGACACAGGCGAGCTTCATGGACCTTTTCGACGGGGACGGGGAAAAGGTGAAAAAGCTGGAAGAGCTCATCGCCCGGGAAATGGGCTTTGACAAATGCGTTCCCGTATCCGGGCAGACCTATTCCCGCAAGGTGGACTTTTATTTCCTGTCAGTCCTCAGCGGATTCGCACAGAGCGCATACAAGTTTGCAAACGACCTGAGGATACTCCAGTCCTTTGAGGAAATGGAGGAGCCTTTCGAAAACAAGCAGATAGGTTCTTCGGCCATGCCCTATAAGCGCAACCCCATGAGAAGCGAAAGGATATGCGCGCTGGCGCGGTACGTCATCGCCGACGGGCTCAATCCCGCGTTCACCGCAGGGACCCAGTGGTTCGAGCGCACGCTGGATGATTCCGCCAACAAAAGGATATCCGTGGCGGAGGCGTTCCTCGGCGTGGATTCCATACTCAATATCTACATAAACGTTACCGCCGGGCTTGTGGTCTACCCCAAGGTGATAGGCCGCAGGGTGATGGAAAAGCTGCCTTTCATGGGGACCGAGAACATAATGATGGAAGCGGTGAAGAGAGGCGGCAACAGGCAGGAGCTTCACGAGAGGCTCAGGACCCATTCCCACGCCGCCGCCGCGAAGGTGAAAATGGAGGGCGGAGCCTGCGACCTGGTGTCAAGGATCGCCGGGGACCCCGCCTTCGGGCTCACGGAAGAGGAGATAAACAGGCAGCTTGACCCCGCCGCATTCGTGGGCAGGGCCCCGGAGCAGGTGGACGAATTCATAGGAAGCGTGGCGCGGCCCTTGATAGACCTGTACGGCGGGGACGATGAGACCGTGGAGCTTAAGGTATAAATCAAAACCCGGAGTATATATACGCAATGAATATACTGTAAGTATTACAGTAAGCATTAAACAGCAAACAATAAACAATAAGCAATAAGCAGCAGAGAGCAAACGGCAAAGAGCAAAGATTAAAGAGGGGCGAGGAACAATGAAGGAATTTGAACTCAAGTACGGCTGCAACCCGAATCAGAAGCCCGCAAGGATATACATGGAAAACGGCAGGGAGCTCCCGGTAGAGATACTCAACGGAAGACCGGGATACATAAACTTTCTGGACGCCTTCAACAGCTGGCAGCTGGTGAAGGAGCTTAAGGAGGCGCTGGGGATGCCGGCGGCCACGTCCTTTAAGCACGTGAGCCCCACGTCCGCGGCGGTGGGCATACCCCTGCCGGAGGATCTTAAAAAGGCGTGCTTTGCGGACGACATAAAGGATCTGGACTCCTCCCCCCTTGCCTGCGCGTATGCAAGGGCCCGCGGCACGGACAGGATGAGTTCCTTCGGGGACTGGATAGCCCTGTCCCACGAATGCGACGCGGTCACCGCGAGGCTCATAAAGCGCGAGGTATCCGACGGGATAATCGCCCCGGGGTACACGGAGGAGGCGCTGGAGATACTCAAAAGCAAGAGAAAGGGCAATTACAACATAGTTAAGATAGACGAAAGCTTCGTTCCCGACCCCACAGAGAAAAAGCAGGTCTACGGGGTGACCTTTGAGCAGGGCAGGAACAATTTCAAAATAGACAGGCAGCTTCTTTCGAATGTGGTGACAAAGAATAAGGAGCTTCCCGAGGAGGCGGTGAGGGATCTTATCATATCCCTGATAACCCTCAAGTACACTCAGTCCAATTCCGTGTGCTACGCCTTTGACGGGCAGGCCATAGGAGTGGGCGCAGGTCAGCAGTCGAGGATACACTGCACCCGTCTTGCCGGGCAGAAGGCGGACAATTGGCACCTTCGCAGGCATCCGGCGGTGCTGGGCCTCCCGTTTCTGGAGACTCTGGGCAGGCCGGACAGGGACAACTGCATAGACGTGTTTATTTCCGACGATCCCTCCGACGTGCTGGACGGGGACAACTGGAAGAAATATTTCAGCGTCCGTCCCGAGAGGCTTACCGGGGAGGAAAAGCGCCGGTATCTTGACGGCATCACGGGCGTTTCCCTGGGTTCCGACGCGTTTTTCCCCTTTGACGACAACATCGAGCGCGCCCGCAGGAGCGGCGTGAGCTACATCGCCCAGCCGGGCGGCTCCATCCGGGACGACCTGGTGATAGAGTGCTGCGACAGGCATGACATGGTCATGACCTTTACGGGAATGAGGCTTTTCCACCACTGATACGGACCGAAAGGGAGGTTGTTTCCGTGAAAGTAATGGTAGTAGGTTCCGGCGGCAGGGAGCACGCCATAATAAAGAAGATAAAGGAGAACCCGGAGGTCACCGAGATATACGCGCTCCCGGGCAACGGGGGCATGCTGGGCGACGCTCAGTGCGTGGACATAGGGGCGAAGGACATAGCGGGGATCACCGATTTCGCCCGTGAAAACGGGATAGATTACGCGATAGTCGCGCCGGACGATCCGCTGGTCATGGGAGCGGTAGACAGGCTCACGGCGGCGGGCATACCCTGTTTCGGGCCCACCGCGGCTGCCGCGGCCATAGAGGGGAGCAAGGTATTTGCCAAGGAGCTTATGAAAAAATACGGTATACCCACGGCCGCATATCGGGTCTTTGACAGCGCAGAAGAGGCGCTGGAGTACGTGAGGACGGCGCCCATGCCCACGGTGGTCAAGGCAGACGGTCTTGCCCTGGGCAAGGGGGTAATAATTGCGGAGGACGTAAAAGAGGCGGAAGCCGCGGTAAAAAGCATAATGGAGGACAGGATATTCGGGGAAAGCGGCGCTAAGGTGGTCATAGAGGAATTCCTCACGGGCCCGGAGGTGAGCGTTCTGGCATTCACCGACGGTCACACCCTTGTGCCCATGGTATCCTCCATGGACCATAAGCGCGCCCTTGACGGAGACGAGGGACTGAACACCGGCGGCATGGGCACGGTGGCGCCCAACCCGTTTTATACTAAAGAGGTGGCCGCGGAGTGCATGGAAAAGATATTCCTGCCCACGGTGAAGGCCATGAACGCGGAGGGAAGGACGTTTAAGGGCTGCCTTTATTTCGGGCTCATGGTCACTCCCGCCGGTCCCAAGGTGATAGAATACAACTGCCGTTTCGGAGACCCGGAGACACAGGTGGTGCTCCCGCTTCTTAAGACCGACCTGCTGACGGTTATGAGAGCGGTGACGGAGGAGAGGCTTGCGGAGGTGCCGGTGGAATTTTCAGACGGCAGCGCATGCTGCGTGATAATGGCGTCGGGAGGATATCCCGGCAAATACGAGACGGGCAAAAAGATAAGCGTGAAGAAGCATCCGGGCTGCGAGATATTCGCCGCCGGGGTAAGGCTTGCTCCCGACGGGAGCGCCGAGACCTCCGGAGGCAGGGTTCTGGGCGTGACGGCGAAGGCGGCTACCCTGAAGGAAGCGGCGGACGCGGCGTATTCACAGGTAAGGGACATAGATTTTGACGGGGCGTTTTACAGGAAGGATATAGGAAAGCGGGCGCTTGCGGCGCTTGAGAAAGGCTGAACGCGATTTCCCACTCAAGAGAGGCGGAAGGATATGGTATACAGAATATTCGTTGAAAAAAAGAAGGGACTGGACATGGCCGCCGCGGCAATGCTGGCGGAACTGAAGAAGGCGCCCGGGGGAGAAGGGGTGGAAAGCCTCCGCATAGTCCACCGGTACGACGTTGAAAACTGCAGCCGCGAGCTTTTCGAGATGGCTGTGGGCAGCGTGTTTTCGGAACCGCAGACGGACACCGTTTCCCGGGAGCTTATCGTGGGACCGGGGGAACGTGCATTCGCCGTTGAATACCTGCCGGGGCAGTTTGACCAGCGGGCGGATTCGGCCGCTCAGTGCATTCAGATAATCTCGTGCGGAGACAGGCCGGACGTGCGCGCGGCAACGGTATACGTTTTAGGGGGCAAAGTCAAAGACGCGGTCATGGAGGCCGCGAAGAAGCAGGTGATAAACCCTGTGGACAGCAGGGAAGCGTCCATGGACAGGCCTGACACTTTGAAGACGGAATTCACCGTTCCCGTATCGGTAGAGACTCTGGACGGGTTCATTTCCCTGGACAGAGAGGGGCTTGAAAAGCTTCTTGCCGCCTACGGTCTGGCCATGGACATAGACGATCTCATTTTCTGCCGGGATTATTTCGCGTCGGAGAAACGGGACCCCACCGTCACGGAGCTTCGCATGATAGACACTTACTGGTCGGACCACTGCCGCCACACCACCTTCCTCACCACGCTGGATTCCGTGGAATTTGAGGACGGGGCGGCAAAAAAGGCCTACGACGAATATATGAAAGCCCGCAGGGAGCTTAAAAGGCATAAGCCCGTAAACCTCATGGACATAGCCACCATGGGGGTAAGGGCGCAGAAGGCCGCGGGAAATCTGCCGGGGCTTGACGAGAGCGAGGAAATAAACGCCTGCACCGTGAAGATAAAGGTGGACACGGACAACGGAGAGGAAAACTGGCTGCTCCTTTTCAAAAACGAGACCCATAACCATCCCACGGAGATAGAGCCCTTCGGCGGAGCCGCCACCTGCATAGGCGGAGCCATAAGGGACCCGCTGTCCGGGCGCGCGTACGTTTACGCCGCAATGCGCGTGACGGGTGCGGCGGACCCTCTCGCGCCGCCTGAAAAGACAATACCGGGCAAGCTTCCCCAGAAGAAGATAGTCACGGGAGCCGCCGCGGGATACTCGTCTTACGGCAACCAGATAGGCCTTGCCACCGGCATAGTGGATGAGCTTTATCATCCCGGGTACGCGGCGAAGAGGATGGAGATAGGAGCCGTTATAGCGGCGGCTCCGGCAAAGAACGTGAGAAGGGAACGCCCCGTCCCGGGGGACGCGGTCATACTTCTGGGCGGACGCACGGGAAGAGACGGGTGCGGCGGAGCCACAGGCTCCTCCAAATCCCATAACGCCCATTCCCTTGACACCTGCGGCGCGGAGGTACAGAAGGGCAACGCTCCGGAGGAGCGCAAGCTGCAGCGGCTTTTCAGAAACAGCGAAGCGGCGCGGCTCATAAAGAGATGCAACGATTTCGGCGCGGGAGGCGTGTCCGTGGCAGTGGGCGAGCTTGCCGACGGCCTGGATATAGAGCTTGACAGGGTCCCGAAGAAATACGAGGGACTGGACGGGACGGAGCTTGCCATATCCGAATCCCAGGAAAGGATGGCCGTGGTGGTCTCCCCGGACGACGTGGACAGGTTCATGGAGCTTGCCGCCGGTGAGAACCTTGAAGCTACCGTGATAGCCCGGGTAAAGGAGGAGCCGCGGCTCACCATGACCTGGAAGGGAAACAGGATAGTGGACATTTCCAGGGAATTTCTCAATTCAAACGGGGCGGAAAAGCATATATCCGCGAAGGTGGCAAAGCCCGGGGAATGGCGCAGAAACCCGTCGGGAGACTTTGCCGGGCAGTACCGCAGCCTGGCCGGGGACCTGAACGTGTGCTCCAGAAGGGGACTGGGAGAAAGATTCGATTCCACCATAGGGGCGGGCACGGTGCTCATGCCCTTCGGCGGCAGCCGTCAGCGCACGCCCATACAGGCCATGGTACACAAGATATCCACGGAGAAGGGGGACACGGACACCTGTTCCTTCATGAGCTGGGGCTTTTCCCCGTATGTGAGCGAGAAGGATCCCTTCTGCGGAGCGTATCTCGCGGTGACGGAATCGGTGTGCAGGCTGATAGCCGCGGGTGCGGAATTTAAGGACGTTTATCTCACCTTCCAGGAATATTTCGAAAAGCCCGGAAAGGACCCGGAGCGCTGGGGCAAGCCTCTCGCCGCCCTGCTGGGCGCCTACCGTGCGCAGATGGAGCTGGGCATCGCGTCCATAGGCGGAAAGGATTCCATGAGCGGCAGCTTTGAGGATCTGGACGTACCGCCCACCCTGGTGAGCTTCGCGGTCACCACGGGCAAGATAAGCGACGTGATATCCGGCGAATTCAAGAAACCGGGCTCCAGGACCGTGCTGCTTCGCCCCGAATACGGCGAGGACGGTCTCCCCTCGGCAAAATCCCTGAAGGAGCTGTTCGGCAGGGTCACCCGCCTTATGAGGGAAGGAAAGGTGCTCTCCGCTTACGCCCCGGGCTTCGGAGGCGCGGCGGAGGCGGTCATGAAGATGTGCATGGGCAACGGGCTGGGCTTTGCTTTTGACGGTCGTGTCACTAAGGAAGAGCTGTTCGGCATGTCCTGCGGCAGCTTCATACTTGAGCTTGCGGGCGAGGATGAGGAAGGAGTCCTGCTGGGCAGGACCGAAGAAGCGCCCGTGCTGAGCTTCTGCGGAGAAACCGTGAGTATGGTGGAGCTTGAGAAGATATACGAAGAAAAGCTTGAGCCGGTGTTCCCGTCCTCGGTGCCCGGGAAAGAATCCGTCCGCGCCTTTGAGTACGGCTCCCGCTCGGCGGTCCGCCCGGCGACGCTTGCGGGAAAGCCCAGGATGCTCATACCCGTGTTCCCCGGTACCAACTGCGAATACGACACCGCCAAGGCGGCGGAGGCGGCGGGCATAGAAACGGACATATTCGTGATAAACAACCTGACGGCTGCGGGGATAGCCGAATCGGCCGCGGAATTCGCCCGCAGGATAGAGAGAAGCCAGATAATATTCATACCCGGCGGCTTTTCCGGCGGGGACGAGCCTGACGGAAGCGGCAAATTCATAACCGCGTTTTTCCGCAACGGGGCGGTAAAAGAAAAGACTAACGAGCTTGTCGCCCTGCGGGGAGGGCTCATGTGCGGGATATGCAACGGCTTCCAGGCCCTGATAAAGCTGGGTCTCGTGCCCTTCGGCGAGATAATCGAGCCGGACGGCAGCTGTCCCACCCTCACCTTCAACACCATCGGCAGGCACCAGAGCAGGATAGTCCGCACCAGAGTGGCGTCGGTGCTTTCCCCGTGGTTTGCGAGAGTGAACGCGGGAGACGTGATAAGCGTGCCCGTATCCCACGGAGAAGGGCGTTTCATAGCGCCGGAGGAGCTCATACTCAGGCTTGCGGAATCGGGGCAGATAGCCACACAGTATACCGACGCCCAGGGACATCCGTCCATGGACATAGACGTAAACCCCAACGGGTCGATGTACGCCGTAGAGGGGATAACCTCACCCGACGGCAGGATCCTGGGCAAGATGGGGCACAGCGAGCGCGCGGGCAAAGGGCTTTACAAAAACGTACCCGGCAATTACGACATGGGGCTTTTCCTGTCCGCGGCGGATTATTTCAGGTAAGTTTACCGGCTGCATGAAGGGAGTACGGGCGATCCCTTCGCCGGGCAGCATAGCCGACGGCACAAAGGCGTTTTTAAAAAGGAAAAAGCAAAAATATTACGGCACCTTCCGCAAGGAAGGTGCCGCGGTTTTATTTTCCGGCCGGTTACATTTCAGGAGACAGCAGCGGACAATTGCGTACACAGGTTTTTATCGGCCGGCTCATTCCGGACAACAGCCTGTTTATAATGAGACAGGAGGACGGGAAAAGCCGAACCTCCGGACAGCTCGCATCGGCTCCGAGAGATAAACAGGCGGTAATGCCCGGCCGCCGGGCGGCCATTACCGCAGTTGACGGACGGCCTGTCAGGCAGCGAAACAAAATGCCGCTGCCCCGTGACGTCCGGTACAGCCCCTGCAAACGGGATTTTTAAACACAGGGTTTTATCATACGGTCCGCCGACTGCCGGGGAATGCGGTTGATTTCATTACTTTTCATGTACCTTCTTTCCGGAAATATGCTCTATTTCAATTTTAATAAGCTGAACACCCTTGATACCCGCTTTAACCGCTTCCTCGGCTTCCTCTGCCGAAGGAAAGTATTTAAGCGTCAATCTTCTCACCTTTTCCTCCGTGATATTCGGGTCATTAACCAATCCTGCTCTGCCGAACACAACACAGCTTGAAACACGATATGCCCAGTCTCCCTCATCCCTGTATCCGTCGTTCCAGGTTGTAAAGCAAACCTTGTCGCAGTTTTTGATGGAATCAATTTTATGCCCCTCTTTGGCGCTGTGAAAATAAATTCGATGTTCGCCCTCATCGTAGTAAAAATTTATCGGGATTGCGTACGGATACCCATTGTCGCCGTTGACTGATAAGACGGCTCTCTTATTATTTTTCAATAAATTTTTGGCTTCTTCCGGGGATATTTCATTTTTTACCCTTCTCATTTTCCTGAACATGACAGCCTCCCGCAAAAATCCGGTTTTAAATTACTATTTATTTTAGTAATCCTCTGAAAGCCCTATATTTTCAAGGAACTTCGCCCATTAAAAACTCAAACTTTATGTATTTTCCCTTGCTTTTGCCCTTACGAGCTGAAATAAGGGAATTGATTCACCGATACCAAACGGTTTTTTCGGCAGGTAACGTGAGCCTTGACGTTTGAGAGCGAAATACGCCCTTCGCACAAATCTAAATTTTGTGCGAGGAAAATTTCGCTACCATCAGTGAAAATCATGTTTTTATTCTTTCTAACAAGTCTATCATTTCATTCCATTCATGAATGTGCAAATGCTCACACTGTGGTAAGTGTTCATTGCTACGGTCTTTGTAGTCTTTATCTGTGTCATTATCGTACCAAACAGGATAAATACCAACTTGTGACGCTCCT
>CASDVX010000052.1 GCA_949284545.1 uncultured Eubacteriales bacterium | reverse complement strand
CCGCTGCTGTTTGACGAAAACAACAAGGCGAAGCCGGCGTTCTACGGCGTACTGGATGCGCTGGGCAAATCGGAGGCCCCCGAAAACATAGCCCTCAACCGCCCCGCGAATGCGTCGGGCGTACAGGGCGTGCTCGAACCGGGCAAGGCGGTGGACGGAGACAGGACCGGCGAATCCCGCTGGGCGTCCCAGACTTCGGCTGACGGAGCTCAGGCTCCGTATACCGGCGAATTCTGGTGGTATGTGGACCTGGGCGAAAACAGCGAAGAATTTAACAGCATAGTCATTTACTGGGAAGTATGCTATGCAAAGAGCTATGTCATCCAGACAAAGGACAGCGACCCCGAGTCCCCGACCGGCTGGACGGACATCACCGGAACCCTTTCCGCCGCGGGAAGCGGCAGGCAGGAGATACTCTTCGACGAACCGATAAATGCCAGATACGTGCGTATGTTTGCCACGGAAAAGGCCACTAACTGGGGCTGCTCCATGTACGAATTCGAGGTTTATTTTGACCCGTCCGCCGTGGAGAAAGAGGAAGAGCTTGTCTATATTGGGGAAGACACCGAGGATATTCCCCTTTCCGATGCTGACGGCAGCGGAAATGAGGGTGACGGCACGGGATCCGGCTCCGAATCGGAATCCGAACCCGGGGACGTGCAGACCGGAGCGGATGTGGCCGGCCCCGTGGCCATAGGGATATCCGCGGCGGTCCTGGCGGCGGCATGCGTTGCCGTCGCGGTTGTGATGAGGAAACGGAAAGCCGGCGGCAAAGCGTGATAAGAACGTTTTTGTAACAGTAAAAAACATAGACGGCAGAGATTCGCCGTCCGCGGATTAAAGCTGCGGACGGCGATTTTGTTGCGGGATGCGGCGGAAAGGATCTGAAAAACCGGGCCGGGAAGCATTGGACCGTATGCCGTTTTCAGGGCCGCAAACCTCCCGCGGCTTGACAAGAAAGGCGGCCGCCTGTATAATGATACCCGCTGTTTCCGGCGGAGCGCGTTCCGCGGAGACATGGGAAAGAGTATTCAGCCGTGTGGACCTGCGAGCGATAAGCGTGCTGCGGCAGACGCAAGCGCAGGAAAAAGGAGAGGACACATGACACGAAAAAAGATAATTTCCCTTATATCGGCGGGAGTGCTTCTTGTAGCGGCGGCGGTCGCCGCTGTGGTCATAATAATCGACAAAAACAGCTTTGACCCAAATGACCTTGAATACGTGTGCGATAATGGCGCTGTGATGTCGCTTACCTCGGTAAACTCGGAAACGTATATTTTCGTGCCGTCCTTTGCGCAGTCCGAGACCGTCACCGTGAGGCTTAAAGCCACATACGACGGTCTTCCCGTCACGGTGAACGGGAGAAAAATGGAGGCAGGGGAATCGGTGAAGGCCAGCCCCGACAGCGAGGGGAAGCTTTTGTTTGAAAGCGGCGGGAACGGGCTGTATGTCACGGTAAAAGCGTCCTCCGGTATGCCGTCGCTTTTCATAGAAACCGACAGCGGGACCATGGCGAAGGTGGACGCAGACAAGGAGTACAAGGAAGCCGGCGAAATGGAGCTGCGCGACGCGGAGGGCAACTCGCTGACGGCGGAGCTTAAGTACATTACCGGCCGCGGGAACCAGACGTGGAGATACGGAAAGAAGCCGTATAATATAAAGCTGGAGGACGCGGAAGATATCCTCGGTATGGGCGAGGCTGAGGAATGGAGCCTTATAGCAAATTACCTGGACGTGTCGGGTATGAGGAATTATCTCGTCTACGGGTTTGCTCAGGAGCTGGGATTTGCATACACTCCTCAGTGCAAATACGTGGACCTGTGGCTCAACGGGAGCTACGCGGGACAGTATCTTATTATGGAAAAGGTGGAGATTTCACCCGAGCGCATAGATATATACAATCTTGAGGAAATGACCGAGATATTAAACGGAGACCTGTCCCGGTTCGAGATGATAGAGACGGAATTTTACCGCTGCTACAACATAAAAAACAACCCCGGGAACATCACCGAAGGGTACGTCATAGAGTATGAGAACGAGGAGAGGTACAACTCGGAGGCATCCTGGTTCAAGCTGAGGGATGGCACCACGTTCACGGTAAAAAGCCCCAAGTACGTTTCCGCAGAGCAGATGGCCTTTCTCAGAGCGTATGTCCAGAGCGCCGTGGACGCCATGGATGCCGAGGACGGCATAGATCCTGCAACGGGCAAGCACTATTCGGAGCTCATAGATACGGAATCCTTTGCGAAGAAGTATATAGTGGAGGAATTCTCCGGCAACAAGGACAGCGAATGGTCCAGCCAGTATTATTATATTTCCCAGGGAAAGATGTACGCCGGGCCGGTGTGGGACTATGACCACACCTTCGGGAACGGCGGTTTTCCCTGCGAAAATCCGGAAACCATAATAACCCCGTGGCGGAGCATATACAAGGAGTTCCCGGGCTGGTACTCAAGGCTTCTCAGACATGAGGAATTCTTTGACCTTGTGTGCGAAATATACGAGAACGAGGCGCGCCCGATAATAACCCGCATGCTGGAGGATTTCGACGCGCTCAGGCTTTCCATATATGATTCCTCCGTCCTCAACGAGCTGAAATGGTACGGGGTAAGAGAATATACCCCCGACGCGGACAAGGATTACCTGAAGGATTACGTGGAAAAGAGGGCCGCGTTCCTCGACAGGCTCTGGATAGACAGGGAGGAGCTTGTTTACGTGTATTTTGTCGGGATCGGCGTGGAGCATTATTACAGCGTAATGGTTGAGCCGGGCACGACCCTCGCGGAAATAAGCGACACCGGGCTGGGGATAAGCATAGAAGAGGCGGACATAGCAAAGGTGGGCGGAGGGCTTGCGGATATTTACGCCCCGATAACCGAGGACTGCGGGTTCTATGTCACCCTGGAGACCGACGTTCAGCAATCCATAGCTGAAGTGTGGGACGGAAGCCTGTAAGTAAACGAAACGCCCCCGCAAAAAACGAAGCGGACCGGACGCCCGTTTGCACGGGCCCGGTCCGCTTTTTACGGTAAAAAGCACGGGCGCATAAGGAGAGTACGGCAGACGTATCCCTGCCGCGCCGTTGCATCATGCGCGGTGAAGACGTGCACGGCCGCCCCGGCATCACCGGGACTGCTTATACCGCCCCGCCGAGCCGCCGGACGGTTTCCCGCCGTATACCGGCGCCGTGCCCCGCGTTTAGGGAAACGGGATATCAGAACGGGGAAAACGAATCGTACCGTTCCCCGGAAAGAGTCTTCCATTCAAAGAGCCCGTTGTCCATGACCATATAGCCGGCGGGGGTCCCGCCTCTGGGAATGGAAACCGAGCCGGGATTAAAAAGCAGGAACCCGCCTCGGTCCTCTCTGCACGCAATATGGGTGTGCCCCTGAAGAAGTATGTTCCCTTTTTTCAGCGGGGGAGGATTGTCGGCGCCGTAAACGTGGCCGTGAGTGGCGAACACCGTCACACCTCCATCGCATACGACGGCAAAGTCCGAACCGAGAGGAAAGGAGAGAACGGCCCTGTCCACCTCGGCGTCACAGTTGCCGCGCACGGCGATGACCGGGACGCTTTCAGTGAAAAGGTTCAGCATGGCTATGACTTCTTTGGGAGAATAGCCGTCCGGCAGGTCGTTTCTCGGCCCGTGGTACAGCACGTCGCCCAGAAGCAGGAGCCTTTCGCCGTTCTCGCGGTCAAAGGCGTCCAGAAGAGAACGGCAGCAAGACGCGGAGCCGTGTATGTCGGAAGCGATTATATATCTCACGAGTCAAAACTCCTTTCGCAGCAGATATCCCGGGCGCAGAACGGAAAATTTTTTGATCCTGCGGGGAATAACAACTAATCATACCCGACGTGAGGCGGATGATTTTTCAGCCTGCGGCGGGAATGCTTTTTTGATAAACCTCTCCTGCGGAGCCTGTTTCGGTCCCCGATTGGGCGGCGGATCCTCACCTGAGGACGCATACCGGCCCGTCGGAACGGATGTTAAGCTCCATCACCGCAGGGGCGCCGAACACGGCGGACATGGAGGAGACAAAGGCCTCCCTTCGGGAGAAAGGCACAAACGCCTGCACGGTCCCGGCAAAACCTCCGCCCTGAAGACGGACCGCTCCCTCGCCGTCAAGCGCGCGCCTGCCCAAATATATACCCAGCGGGATCCCCTGAGAAGAAGGAGAGGACAGAGAATAGGCGTTTTGGAGGAACATTGCCGAGCTGTCCCCGCTCAGGTTTACGAGGCGGAGAAACTCCCTCATGTCCCCGCGGGAAAGAGCGGCGTACTGAGCGTCCACACGGGCGTTTTCCGAGAAGAAGTGGGCGGCTCTCAGCACGGCCCTGTCCCCGCATTTGCTCCTCACGGCCGCAAGGTTTGAAAAGAAACCCTGTTCATCACACTCGCGAAGCACGTCTCTGCCGAAATAGGCCGCGACCCGGCGCATTTCCCCGGCTATGGCGGCGTAATCCCCGGTGAGGTCCGCATGGCTGCCGCCGGTATTCACCACGAAGAGGGAATACCCGGCGGAGGAAAGGTCGAAAGTCAGTTTTTCGCTTGCCGGCGCGGCCGGATCCCTGAAATCAGCCTTTACGAGACCGCCGGACGCGCAGATGAGCTGGTCCAAAAGCCCGCAGGGCTTACCGAAATAATCGGTCTCGGCTTTGCGTGAAAGGACGGCGGACCGGGTGGGGTCGAGCGAACCGTCGTTATACAGAGTATCGAGGATTTTCGCGAGAAGGACTTCAAAAGCCGCGGAGCTTGACAGCCCGCTTCCGGGCGGTACGCGGGACACCGTCACCGCGTCGAACCCGCCTACCTCCCTGCCCAGATTTTTCATCCCGGCGGCAACGCCCCGGACAAGCCCGGCTGCGTCGCCGGTCTCATCCGGAGACGGGTCGAGGGAGGAGGTGTCTATGTCTATGACGTCGAATCCCACGCTGCGCACGCGGATATGTCCGTCGCCGTTTCTCGCGGCAGCGGCGATTATGTCCAGATTTACCGCGCAGCCGAGAGCTTTTCCGTTGTTGTGGTCAGTGTGGTTGCCGCATATCTCGCTCCTTCCCGGGGAAGAAAAGAGATAAACGTCCCGGTCTCCGAAAGCGGAAATAAAAAGATCGGTGAGCTCGGCGTATCGCTGCCTTTCGGCCGCGGCCGGCCGGCCGCCCAGAGAAGACAGCCGTTGGTCGCATTCTCCGGAGAAAAGGAATTCCCTGACGGTTGAAGCTTTCATGATTTTTCACACACCTTTCAGGTGCAGGCTGATACCTAAACTGCACAAGGTGATTTTAGCACATCGGGGCGGGCAAATCAATCGCCGCGCCCGAATTTTGAAAAAGTTGGCCGACTGAGGGAAAATCAGCCGCGCCGCGCGACGGAC
>CASDVX010000051.1 GCA_949284545.1 uncultured Eubacteriales bacterium | reverse complement strand
CCGGCGAGGGTTTTCGCCCGGCGTCCCTTTCCTGTCTTGCCTCCCGGCGAGAGTTTTCGTCCGGCGTCCCTTTCGGGCCTGCCTCCGGCGAGAGTTTTCGTCCGGCGTCCCTTTCGGGCCTGCCTCCGGCGAGGGTTTTCGTCCGGCGCCCTTTTCGGGCCTGCCTCCGGCGAGGGTTTTCGTCCGGCGCCCCTTACGGCCTGCCTCGCGGCGAGAGTTTTCGTCCGGCGCCCCTTTCGGGCCTGCCTCCGGCGAGGGTTTTCGTCCGGCGCCCCTTTCGGCCTGCCTCACGGCGAGAGTTTTCACCGTCCGGTTTTTTCCCGGTCTTATCCCCCCGCTCCCGGGGGTTTTTCCCTGCCGTTTCCCGGGGCTTATCCGTCCTTTCTGAAAAGGTACACGCCGAGCGCACCGGATTCTCTCACGCCGGCGGACGGTTTTTCCTCCGGCAGGAACGCGTCCGTTTTCCCCGCCGTCTCCCCGGCGGTCCCGGTCCCCTTTGCCTCAAACCCGCCCACGGGAAGCAGATAAACGTCGCTGCCCGCGGCCAGAACCGGGATACGGTCCCTTTCCTCCGGCGGGACCTTTTCCTCATTGAAAAGTTTTTTAAGGGTTTTCGTCACGCCGCGGCCGGGAAGAAACACCCTGTCCCCCGGCATACGCGTTCTGAAAACGGGGTTTCGGCTAAGTATATCATGCCTCAGCGCGGCAAAGTTTGCCTTTTTGTTAACACAGGAATATTTTTCCGTAGAATCTGAGCAAAAAACCGCGGCGAACCATCCGTCCCACAGGGGATATTCCCCTTTCCTCAAGGGGACCGGGGAGACCGGCTCCCGTTTTATCTCTTCCCCTGCCGGGACCAGTCTCCCGCCGATCACCGCCACACGTCCGCCGGGCAGGGAATACACCCCTCTGCCGGCCGCCAGCAGTCCCGTGACGGCTTTCACGTGGACTTCCTCCGGCGAGACACCGCATATCCTTTCGCACTCTTCCCTGACCACCCGGGAAACGAGGGCGCCGGGCTTTCCCTCCAGCGCTTTCCATCCCGTCTGCCGGTATTCCTCGGCCAGCTTCTCCGCCTCCGCAAAAATAAAGGCCTCGTCTTCCCTCAAAAGGCCCGTCATGCGGGAAACCGATTCAAAAAAGCCCGGGAATATCTTTTTAAGCTCCGGCACCGCCAGCCTGCGGAGCCTGTTGCGGGTGGGGATAAGGGAAAAATTGGTGCTGTCCGTGCGGAAATCCTGCCCCCGGACGGCCAGGTAATCCTCTATCTCCTCCCGGGTCACGTCCAGCAGGGGACGCACGATCCTTACCCCTCCGGCCCCCGTCCTGCAGGGCGGTATGCCGCACAGTCCGGACAGAGAGGTCCCTCTCCCCATGTTGAAAAGCACCGTCTCGGCGTTGTCGCAGGCGGTGTGGGCCGTGGCTATCGCCCGCCCGTCCTCCGCCGCCGTCCGGCAGAGAAATTCGTATCTCACGTCCCTGGCGGCAGTCTCCTCGGACACCTTCCTCGCTTTCGCCTCGCCGGGCACGTCCGCCCGCGCCGTCTCCAGCGGTACGCCCAGCCTCCCGCACAGCTCCCGGCAGAAGGCCTCGTCCCCGTCCGCCTCTTCCCCCCGTATGCCGTGGTTGAGGTGGGCGGCCTTTACGTCGTATTCCCCGAGCTCCAGAAGAATGAGAAGCAGGGCCACCGAATCCGCCCCGCCGGAAAGGGCCGCCAAAACCCTGTCCCCGGGTCTGAGCAGCCCGCCTTCCCTTATTCTCCGCCGTACCTTGTCAATTATCTTCATACTTTAAGTAATATCGTCGTGTGATTATACTTTCTGTAATTTCCGCTTTGTAAATTACACTCTGGTGACGATGAACACGGCCTTTCCCGTCACAAAGAATTCGCCCGCTCCGGCGGGAACAAAGAAGGAATCCCCGTTCCTGAAGGAGGAGGAGCCGCCCTCCCATTCCACTTTTCCCTCTCCCTCAAGGAAGAGGAGGGACACAAAGGACTCCGGTCCGGCGCACAGCTTTGCCCGGGAATCACATTCTCCCTTGGATACGTTGAAATACCTGCATGAGGCGAGGAAGGTCTCCGTCCAGCCGTCCCTTTTCTCGGGGGTCCCCTTGGCGGTGATCTCCGGGGCACGGTTCAGGTTGGACACCTCAACGGCCTTTTCCACATGGAGCTGGCGGGGCTTGCCGTCGGCGCCCAGCCGGCCGTAGTCGTAGACCCTGTAGGTTATGTTGCTGTTCTGCTGTATCTCGGCTATAAGTATCCCTCCGCCTATGGCGTGGACCATGCCGGCGGGTATGAAAAACACGTCTCCCTTGTGCACGGGGACCTTGTTGAGTATATCCATAAGGGTGTTGTTCTCGATGGCCGCCTTGTATTCCTCCCGGGTCACGTCCTTTGCAAAGCCGTACACCAGCGACGCGCCCTCGTCCGCGTCGACGATGTACCACATCTCGGTCTTGCCCAGCTCGTTTTCGTTTTTCAGGGCGTACTCGTCGTCGGGATGCACCTGTATGGAGAGGTCGTTTTTCGCGTCGATGAGCTTGATAAGGACCGGGAACCTGTCAAGCCCGGCGCAGTGCCCGCCCAGGACCTTTTTGCCGCCCAGCGCCTCTATCGCCTGAGTGAGGGTAAGGCCCTTCAGCTCTCCCTCCGACACAACGCTCTCGCTTCCCGGATAGCTGGAAAGCTCCCAGCTTTCCGCCACCTTGTCGAGGTCGCAGACCTTTCCCCACTGGGTCTTGAGCTTTGTGCCTCCCCAGATATAATCCTTGCAGGGGGCCGTCATTTTAAGAGGATACATATAAAGTCCGTCCTTTCGGTAAAAATTTATCGCACAACAGCTTGATTATACCCTACAAAAGACCTGTTTACAAGCATTTTTCATTTTTTTGAGGCATATATCTTTAACAATCAACCCTTAAAAGAAAGGTCGTGACATATATGGGAACGAAGCTGCGGGCCTTCCTGTCGGCGCTGACGGCTGCCGCCATGCTCCTCACCTGTCCGGCGGGAGTATGGGCGGGGGACGACGGGGGCGAACCGGCGGATCCCGGGGCGCTCCTGGACGCCGTTCAGGAAACGGAGGAATATTGGGACGCGGTGGCGCTGGAGGCGGCTACCGGACAGCTGGAGCTCAGCGCCCGTTCCGCTATACTCATGGAGGCTTCCACGGGGAAGGTGCTTTACGAATACAACGCGGACGAATCCCTTCCGCCCGCGTCGGTAACGAAAATAATGACCATCCTTCTGGTGGCGGAAGCCATATACGGGGGAAAGATATCCCTTGACGACGTGGTCACCGCGTCCGCGGAGGCCTCCGGCATGGGCGGGAGCCAGATATTCCTGAAGGAAAACGAGGAAATGACGGTGTCCGATCTCCTCAAGGCCACCGTTGTGGCGTCTGCCAACGACGCGGCCTACGCCCTTGCGGAATACGTGGCGGGCAGCGAACCGGCGTTCGTTTCCATGATGAACGAAAGGGCCGCGGAGCTGGGCATGACGGGGACCCTGTTTGCAAATACAACGGGGCTTCCGGGGGACGAACACTATTCCACCGCCAGGGACATCGCCGTTATGAGCCGCGAGCTTCTGAAGCACGAGTTCATATTTGAGTATACCACCATATGGATGGATTATCTCAGGGACGGAGCCACCCAGCTTGTGAACACCAACAAGCTCATCCGCCATTACACCGGCGCCACGGGGCTCAAGACCGGAAGCACAGACGAGGCCGGCTGCTGCATAAGCGCGACAGCGGAAAGGGACGGCCTTTCCCTCATCGCCGTGGTGCTGGGTTCTCCCACGGGATCACAGCGGTTTGACGACGCGAAGATGCTTCTGGATTACGGTTTCCTGAACTTTTCCGCCGTGACTCCCCAGCTTCCCTCCGAGCTTCCCTGTCCCGAGGTCACGGGCGGGGAGGAAACGTCGGTAAAGCTGGAGTCCGGCATGTCGCCTCTCCTCATTCTCCCCCGGGGAAGCGCGGAAAGCCTTGAGATAACCGTGACCGCGGAAAGCTCCGTGAAGGCCCCCGTGGAAAAAGGCGACGAGCTTGGGAAAATAACCGTATCCCTTGACGGGGAGGTGCTGGCGGAAATACCCCTCACCGCCGCCGGGAGCGTGAAAAAGCTCACCTGGTGGTACGTGTTTTCAAAGACCGCGGCGACTTCCCTGACCCTGTGAGATTTCCCCCGGCGGGCCCCCCGCCGGGTTTTTCTTTTCCGCCGCCGGTTTTCGTTTCTCCCCGCGGGGTTTTTATTTGCACTGTGCCGGCACGCCTGATTCTGTTTCCCGATTCCGTATCCCCGCGCCGGCAGCCTACCGCTGCCGCCCGCCGATTTTTTCTCCGGCATCTCAGGCACGTCGGGCCGGGGTCACGCGGACGCCATCCCCCGCCGCGCCCGCCGAATTTTTGTCCCCCCGTCGCTGTCCCGCGCCCGCCGGGCAAACGGGAGGACACCCTCGCGCCGCGGCCCGATTCCGTTTTCCACGCCGTATCTCCGCGCCGCGGCTTGCCGTCCCCTCCTGCCGCCTCATAAAAGAATCCCCGCGCAAGGCGGGGGTTCAGCCCGTCCCGTCTGTTTTTCCGCAGAGACGGGGTTCCGCCGGTTTTCGTTTCTCCCCGCGGGGTTTTTATTTGCACTGTGCCGGCTGCACAGCGGACATAATGACAGGCTGTAATAGCCATGGCAATAGCCCCACGGGACAATCGAAGCTGCAGTCCCCTGCAACAATCCGCCGCAATGATCCCACAGAGCTGCCGGCACGCACAACCGACGGGACAACGCCTTTTTCGCGGTGCCGCGGGGATACTGTGGCGCAAACGGAGGCAACCCGGCTCCCGCCTTTCGCACGTTTCCCCGTCGGTACTGCCTGAATTTTTCCTGCCTTTATCCTCCTCCCGTCGGGCGCGTTTTCCCCGCTGTTTTTATCCGCTGTTCCCCGCCGGGACCGGGTCACGCTTTTTCCCGTGCCGCTC
>CASDVX010000050.1 GCA_949284545.1 uncultured Eubacteriales bacterium | reverse complement strand
CTGAATCGTGGGATTTGGCTTTATGTCGGAATAGATCTCGTACGCGAGCCCGGCCGCGTCAAGAACATCCAGAACCTTCTTGGTCACGTTAAACTTTATCAGGTCCGGATCGGAGCAGACAAAAGCCTTTGAAAAGCCGCGTGCTTTGGCTTCAGAAGCGATATCGGCTATGGCGCCCGCTCCGTGATAGGATGTTTCGTTCAGAATAAACCTGTTTGACATTGCTATTCCTCCATTTTCCGTTTTTTAGGGACTGACTGCCGTAGGACAAAAAACGCAGCGCACCCTAGTAAATATTACCACAACAATTCATAGCAGTCAACACCGCGTCCGGCAAGGTTTGATTATTCTCGGACGTTTATACAAGACATTTCCGTTTTCGCATTGTTGCAAAAACGCTTGATAAAAGGGGATGATAAATATATAATACGTAAGAGAATGATGCGTTGGAGTGATAGACGTTGAATATATGCGGGATGATAAAAAAGCTGGCGGACATGGATGCGGTATCCGGACGGGAGGCAGAATCCGAGATGGCAGCTTTCATAACCGGAGAACTGGGATTACCTGAGGAAAGCGCCCGGTATGACAGATTGGGAAACCTGACGGTGTCTCTTGCGCGGAACAAGGGGAAGCACATAATGCTTGAAGCGCACGCGGACGAAGCGGCGTTTATCGTCACCGGCATAACTGACAGGGGATTTATCAGGGTCGCGCCGACGGGCGGGACGTATATGGGCGGAGTGCTGGGAAACGTATTTACCGTCCTAGGCAGAGGCAAATACCCGGCGGTTCCCGCGGTGATACCGCCGCACCTCGCGTCTAAGGACACGGAGGGAATGCCGGAGGCGGAGGATATATTGCTGGACGCGGGCATGAGCGCGGAGCTTGCGAAAAAGCTCATCAGCCCCGGAGATCCCGTTGTGCGCAGGGAAAGGGCATGCAGCCTTTCCAGAGACAGGATAACGGGGAAGGCGCTTGATAACCGTGCGGGCGTGGCGGCGCTCATATGGGCGGCGAAACGCATACTTGACCGCGGCACAGACAACAGCGTCACGCTGGCGTTTGCGTGTCAGGAGGAAATAGGCACCCGCGGGGCGGGAACGGCAGCGCGCATTGTATGCCCTGACGAGGCTCTTTGCGTGGACGTGAGCTTTGCCGTGCAGCCGGGAGCGGGCGCGGAAACGGCGGGCAGGTTGGGGGCCGGGCCGATGATAGGCGTGTCCCCCGTGCTGTCCAGGGATATTTCCGGGAAACTCCGCATGATATGCGAAAGGGAAGGCATACCCTTCCAGACAGAAGTGATGGCCGGGCGCACGGGTACCGACGCGGATGCGATACAGATATCGGCAAAGGGCATACCCTGCGGACTTGTATCCATACCTCTGAGAAACATGCATTCCTCAGCAGAGGTAATTGACGTGAACGACGTTGAAAGCACGGCTGAGCTTGCGGCGCTTTACTGCGGGGAGAGATGAAAATGAGAGAATTTTTGTTAAACTGTATCAGGGAGCTGTGTTCGGTGGCCGGCGTATCAGGCGACGAGGATGCGGTCAGGCAAAAGGTCATCGGTATGATAGACGGTTACTGCAGCTACAGTGTAGATCCGTTGGGAAACATCCTTGGGAGCAAAGGTAAAGGCGGAAGAGTATACGTTGACGCTCACATGGACGAAGTGGGCTTTGTGGTCAAAAGCGTGACGGAAGAAGGGTTTCTCGAGCTTGAGACCGTTGGCGGCATAGATGAAAAGCTTCTTCCGGGGAACAGGGTGAGCGTAAACGGAAAAAGCGGTGTGATATGCTGCAAACCCGTGCACCTCATGAAGGGGGACGAGCGTAAAAAACCGCGCCCGTCCGCCGAAACCGCGGCTGACGTGGGAGCGGTCAGCAGAGAAGAAGCGGAAAAAATCGCGCTCCCCGGGGACAGCGTTTCCTTTGCCCGCCGGTTTGAGGTTTTCGGGGAAAACGAGGACTATATCATGTCCCCGGCGCTGGACGACCGTGTGGGCTGCGCGCTGCTCATCGCGCTTATCAGGTGCGCGGATGCGGATTTCGATTTTTCCTTTACCGTCCAGGAGGAGGTGGGTTGCCGCGGAGCCGCGGTGGCCGCGCTTTCGTCCGGAGCGGAACGCGCGCTGGCTTTGGAAACGACGACCGCGTCCGATGTGTTAAGCGACAGAGAGAGCGAATGCGTCTGTTCTCTCGGTAAGGGAGCGGTCATATCTTTTATGGACAGATCCACCATGTATGACCGGGGGGAATACGAAACGCTTTTAAAACTTGCCGGCGACAGCGGCATACCCGCGCAGCCGAAAAGGGCGGTGGCCGGAGGCAACAACATGGGAGCAATACACAAGGCGGGGGAAGGGAAGAAAGCCGCGGCCATATCGGTCCCGGCAAGGTATCTGCACTCACCGGCGGTAGTGGTGAGGCTCTCGGATGCGCTGAGCGCATATAAACTTGCCGAGAAGTATCTGACGGAAGAAAGAAATGCAGAAGGATAAAGACTTTTATGGAACACGATAATTTCAGCGTAAGACAGTTGGAGCTCGACAAAATACTTGACCGAGTGGCGGAAAAAGCATCCTGCCGGGAAAGCGCGGACATGGTGAGAGCCCTTGTCCCGGAAAGCGATCTCCGCCGCGTCAGGGAACGCCTTGCGGACACACAGGCGGCGTTTGACCTGTCTGTAAGGTACGGCACACCCTCATTTCGCGGGTTGAAAGTGATAACCGCGCAGCTGAAAAGGGCGAGAAGCGGAGGAGTTCTTACCATGAGGGAACTTCTCGACACGGCGGAGATGCTTTCCGTGATAAGGAGAGTGGAAGCATACAGAATATCATCCTCGGAAATGTCCACCTGCCTTGACGGATTGCTTAACAGCTTTACGTCAAACAAGTACCTTGAAGACAGGATAACCTCTGCCATAATAAGCGAAGACGAGATGAGCGACAACGCGAGCCCGGCTCTCGCGGATATACGCCGAGGGATACGCGCCGCGGCTGAAAAAGCAAGGAACGCGCTTGACAGGATAGTGAAATCATCGTCGATGCAGAAATTCCTTCAGGAACAGGTTGTCACCATACGTGGCGGACGGTTCGTAATACCGGTAAAAAGCGAATATAAAAGCGAGATACCGGGGCTTGTACACGACACATCCTCCAGCGGCGGGACGCTGTTTATCGAGCCCATGGCCACGGTGGAAGCAAATAACGAGCTGAAGGTTCTAAGAAACCGGGAAAAAGCGGAGATAGACCGCATATTGGGCGAACTGTCGGCGGAAGTGGGGAACTTTTCGGAAAAGATAGAAAGGGACAACCTGAATCTTGTAAAGGCTGATTTCATATTTACCAAGGCCGCCGCAGCGTCGGACATGAACGGGGTAAGCCCGATACTTAACGAATCGGGGAAAGTCGATCTTGCCGATGCCCGACACCCGCTGATAGACAGGAATTCGGCGGTGCCGATAAACATATATTTCGGGGATTCTTTCGATACGCTCATCATAACCGGCCCGAACACGGGCGGTAAAACCGTGGCGCTCAAAACGGTGGGGCTGCTTACCCTGATGACCATGTGCGGGCTGATGATACCTGCGCGCGAGGGATCCGAGATATCGGTATTCAAAAGCGTGCTTGCGGATATCGGCGACGAACAGTCCATAGAACAGTCGCTGTCCACGTTTTCCGCCCATATGACCAATATCTCCCGCATCATCAGTGCAGCGGACGAAAGAAGCCTGGTGCTGTTTGACGAACTCGGCTCCGGCACGGACCCGGTGGAAGGAGCGGCTCTCGCCGCTACCGTGATAGAATACCTGAGAGAGAAAAAATGCAGGATAGTCGCGACTACGCACTATGCGGAGCTTAAGGTATACGCCCTTGAAACCGACGGCGTGGAAAACGCCTCCTGCGAATTTGACGTGAAGACACTCAGGCCCACTTACCGCCTTCTGATAGGCGTGCCCGGAAAGTCAAACGCCTTTGCCATATCCGAGCGCCTGGGGCTGCCGCAGGAGCTTGTAGACCGGGCCAGACAGCGGGTAAGCGAGGAAAACAGCAGGTTTGAACGGGTCATCACACAGCTTGAGGAGTCCAGGCAGGAAGCCGAGAAAATGGAAAAGGCGGCCGCAGCCGAGAGAAACAGAGCGGACGCCTTGCTTGCCGACGCAAAAAAGCAGGCGGAAAAGATACGCGCGGACGCAGAACGCGAGGCGGAAAAGGCCAGAACGGAGGCAAAGCGCATAATCGGCATGACGAGAGCGCGAAGCGAACAGCTGATAAATGAAATAGACGGTCTCAGAAAAACGGCGGAAAAGGAAAGACAGGCCGAAATGCTGAGCGCGGCAAGAAGCAGCGTAAAGTCATCGATAAGGAAGATGGAGGACGAGGCAGATCCGGTAAGACGGCCGGAAACGGCGTCAAGCGGGTATGTGCTGCCGAGAAAGCTCAAGGCGGGAGACACCGTTTCTGTCAACGGCGTGGGGAAAAAAGCCACTGTTCTGCGTGTATCCGAAGAGGACGGGACCGCTCAGGTACAGGCCGGGATGATGACCATGAAGGTGCCGCTTGCCGAGCTCAGACTCGAGGAGGAAGGCAAAAAGAGTGCGCCGCCTGCCCGCGGCTCGTTCCGGCGGACGGCGGAAAGGCAGACGTCGGCGGAAATAGACGTGCGCGGCAAGACCGTAGACGAGGCTGTCATAGACATAGACCGTTTTATCGACGGGGCGCTGATGAGCAACATATCCGTAATAACGGTGATACACGGCAAAGGTACCGGCGCATTGAGGACGGGAGTCCAGAAATACCTGAAAAACCACAGGAACGTAAAAAGCATTCGCCTGGGAAATTTCGGGGAGGGAGACGCGGGCGTTACTGTGGTGGAACTTAAATAATAGCTGTTGTATTAATGGCCGAAATCTGATATAATCTGACGGGCCGGCAAGAGGTCCGGCCGGCGGAGCTTTTCTCCTGCCGGCAGAAAGGAATGGTGCTTAAATGCCTCAGGTATACCCGAAGGTCACACTGCTGTCGCATACTCCGGACCCGGACGCCATGATAGCGGCGGCGGCCAAGCTTTGCTACTCTTCCAGCGATATAGAAGCCCTCAGGGAAAAAATTTCCCGGGAAGAAGCAGAAAAGTTTGTGAAAATGCTCGCCGGGATAGGGCATCAGAGCCCGCTTGAGCACACGCTTTTTATATTCGGAATAGAGGGCGTTTCCCGTTCGCTTCTGGCACAGATAACACGTCACAGGATAGCGTCGTTCAGCGTACAGAGCCAAAGATACGTGCGCATGAGCAATTTTGAATACATAATGCCGCCGGCGGTTGCGGAGGATGAAGAGGCGTCACGGCTGTTCACGGAATCGATGAACGAAGCGGCGGAGAAATACGACAGGCTTACCGAGATCCTTTACCGCAGAGAAAAGAAACGTCTTACGGATTCCGGCGAGACTGAGGAATCGGCCGACAAAAAGGCGCAGAAGACTGCGATAGAGGATGCGCGTTTCGTCCTGCCAAACGCCGCCGCGACAAAAATGGTGATGACAATGAACGCAAGGAGTCTGCTGCACTTCTTTGAAGAAAGGTGCTGCAACCGCGCGCAGTGGGAAATAAGGAGCGTGGCGGAACAGATGCTGAAACTTGTAAAAGAGGTCGCACCGGCCGTATTTGCCAAGGCCGGGCCGCCCTGTGTCAAGGGTGCGTGCCCGGAGGGAAAGATGACCTGCGGCAAAGCGGCTGAGGTAAGGGACAAGTACGCCGCACTGTAAAGATGCTGCGAAAGGGTGTTTATATTGGGTAAACTCTTTGTGATAGAGGGCCTCGACGGCAGCGGCAAATCGACCCAGGCTGAAAAGCTGTGCGAAGGGCTCAGGAAGGAAGGAACGGACGCTGTCAAGATCAAACTGCCCGATTACGACGATCCTTCCAGCACGCTGGTGCGGATGTATCTCGCCGGCGAGTTTTCGGAGAGCGCGGACGGGCTTTCCCCGTATGCCGCGTCGATGTTTTATGCAGTGGACAGAGTGGCATCCTTCAAACGCCATTGGCAAAAGGCCTATTTGGGCGGCAGTGTGATAATAGCCGACAGATATACCACGTCAAATGCGGTCTACCAGCTGAGCAAACTTCCTGTGTCTGAATGGGACGGCTTTCTGGAATGGCTTTGGGACACCGAATATACTAAACTGGAGCTGCCGAGACCGGATGCGGTGGTATTTCTCGACGTCCCGTCCGAGGACAGAGAGAGAATGCTTTCCGTAAGATACCACGGGGACGACTCAAAGCGGGATATACACGAAAGAGACGCGGCGTACTTAAGACGCTGCCGCGAGGCCGCGGAATATGCGGCTGCGCGCTGCGGCTGGATAACCGTAAAATGTACCGACGACTCGGGAAACATGCGGGCAATAGATGATATTCACAGCGATCTTTTGGATATAATAAGATCAAAGCTTGTAAAGTGACTGCAGCGTGAATGCAGAAAACGGAGTGATGAAAATGGTGGTAGTATTTCTTGCAGAAGGTTTTGAGGAGATTGAGGCACTGACGCCGGTGGATATTCTCCGCCGCGCCGGAGTGGATGTAAAAACGGTGTCGGTAGCCGGACGGGAAGTGACGGGATCGCACGGTATCCGTGTGACCGCGGACACGGCAGACGGGGATTGTGTCTGCGATGAGGACACGGAAGCCGTGATACTTCCGGGCGGTATGCCGGGCACGCTCAACCTTGAAAAATCCGCAGCGGTGCAGAACGCACTCACATTCATGGAATCCTCCGGAGGATATATCTGCGCCATATGCGCAGCACCGTCCGTTCTGGGACACAGGGGGATGCTGCGGGGAAAACGGGCGACATGTTTTCCCGGGTTTGAGGATCAGCTGGACGGGGCCGAAGTCACCGGCGCCGCAGTGGAAAGAAGCGGCAGGATAATCACTTCCAGGGGGGCTGGAACGGCCATGGATTTTGCTCTTGAGATAGTCTCCGCGCTGCGCGGGGAAGAAGCGTCCTCAAAGATTGCCGCGGCTATACAGAAGCCGTGAATACAAGCGACAAAAACGGCTTCAGAGAAGCTGCTAAGGCAATACGCAAAGCCATTTCCCCGGAAGAGAAATCCGGCAGAGACGAAAAAATAGCCGCAAAGATACTCCGGTCTGAAAAATACGAAAGAGCGAGCATGCTGCTGCTGTTCGCGGCGGTCAGAGGCGAGCCGGACATGAAAAGTCTGGCGCAGGCGGCTTTATCGGACGGTAAGGCCGTGGCGTATCCGGCGTGCGGGGAAAAAGGTGTTATGAAATTCCGCAGTATAACGAGTCTGTCCGAGCTTAAACCCGGCAAGTTCGGGATACCTGAGCCGTCCGACGGCTGCCAGGAGATTACGGTTACTCCGGGCACATTATGCATCGTGCCGGGCCTCTGCTTCTCCCCGGACGGGAAAAGGATCGGGTACGGAGCGGGTTATTACGACAGATTTTTCGAGACGCATGAATGTTATAAGATAGGTGTCACATACAAGGAGCTTGTATTTGACAGGCTCCCTCAGGACGGCCGGGATATAAAGATGGATGAAGTGGTTTCCGGCTGAGCAGACGGACCGCCCGCAGGATTTTGCATGTTTGCCGTAAAACGGAAAATGACCGCTGTTAAGCGGCCATTTTCGGGGGGTACCTTGGCTCAGTTGCAGGAATTGCAGGAGTTGCAGTTGCAGCCGCATCCGCAGTCGTCGGAAGAGCAGCCGCAGCCGAGCCAGACGATGATTAAGAGGAGGATCCAGATGAGGCAATCATCGCCGAATACGTTGCGTAAGCATCCCATGTGTTTTCACCTCGTTGTTCAGTTTTTACATACTATGTCAGGCTCTGCGATTTGGTTACAGAAAGGATAATGACACATGACAGAAGATTTCAAGGGCGGATTTTCCGAAAAGCTTCCGGAGGATGAGACATACGAAAAAGTGCAGGACAGTCATGCTCCCGGCCCTGTTTCAAATAAAACCGGTGCGGCGGAGGGCTCATCTGAAATCCCGGAGGCATCTGCAGCGGAAGAACCGGTTACGGGCAGTGCCGACGGTGAAAAAAACGCTAAACATTTTGAGGTGGATGTTTCGGCGGCTGAAGATGCCATACCGGACTATGTGGAGTCCGGCCAGGTGGTATACGATTTTGAACTGGAAAAGGGGAAAAAAAGAAAACCCCGCAAACGCGGAGCGGGCTGCCTCAGCGGCGCTGTGTACCTTGTTTTGGTAATAGCGCTGTCCATAGGTCTCGCAATATTTGCACTGACCGTGGTGAATGACGTTACGGGGCTTGTCAAGGATGACGTTGAGATAACAGTGGAGATACCTAAGGGCGCGAGCCTTACGGATATAGCCAAGATACTCAAGGATAACGGCCTTATCGACAACGAGATAGGGCTGCTGGCGTTTGCGAAGCTCGCGGGACTGGACTACACCTATCATCAGGGGACTTTTACGCTCAACCCGAGAATGGGGTATCACGAGCTTCTAAAGGCGCTGGCTCAGCAGAGCGTTTCGCTTGAGACCGTGAAAGTCACAATAATCGAAGGGTGGACGATAGACGAAATAGCGCAGAAACTTGAATCCAGCCAGGTGTGCACGGCGTTGGAATTTACGACCGCGCTTGAAAACAACGACTACAGTGATTATGATTTCATAGCGGCGATCCCGGAAAATGAGGACAGAATATATAAAATGGAGGGGTATATTTTCCCCGACACCTATGATTTTTACAAGGGCTCCGACGCGGATACGGTGATCAGGAAATTCCTTGATAATTTTGAGGTGAGGTTCAGCCAGGAACTGCGCGACGAGGCCGAGGCTCAGGGCATGACGGTAGAGGAGGTTGTGATACTCGCGTCGATGGTTCAGGAAGAGGGCGCTTCGGAGAAAACCATGCAGATGGTGGCGGGAGTTTTCCGCAACAGGCTTGACAATCCTTCAAAATACCCGTACCTGCAGTCAAACGCCACTCTTTCGTACGCTTTGGGGGAACCCATACTCTGGATGGACGAGGATGATCTTGAAAACCCGGATCCGTATAACACCTATGTCCACGAGGGTCTTCCCCCAAGCGCCATATGCAACCCGGGCCTTCAGGCGATAAAGGCGGTGCTGTATCCGGATGAAAACGATTACTACTTCTTTGTTACGGATGAAAACAACCTGTTCTACTTCTCGGAAACGGCATCACAGCACGAAAAGCAGGTAAACAGCATCCGCAAAAACGGAGTCGGTATAGGCGAAGGGGTGTCTTAATGAATTCATCAAAGCCGGAACTCCTTGCTCCGGCGGGCGATTTTGACAAGCTGATTGCGGCGGAAGCTTTCGGGGCAGACGCAGTGTATGCCGGCGGCCCGATGTTCGGGTTGCGCGCCGCCAGCCGAAATTTTACCGAGGACGAGCTGGCGCGGGCCTGCGAATATGTCCACAGCAGGGGGAAGAAGCTCTATCTTACCCTCAACGCTACTCCGCGCAACGGCGATATAGGCGAAATGGAGCGCTTTATTTCCTTTGCCGGTCAGGCGGGCGTTGACGCATTCATAATAGCAGACATAGGTGTGATGCGACTTGCGCAGAAATATGCGCCGCATACGGCGATACATATGTCCACGCAGACGGGAATAGTCAACTACGAGACGGCTGCCGCCCTTGCGGACATGGGGGCGAAACGCCTGGTTCTGGCGCGGGAACTGAGTATCGACGAGATTGCCCAAATCAACGATAAACTGCCGCCTGAGACAGAGACCGAGGTTTTTGTCCACGGCTCAATGTGCGTGTCGTATTCCGGGCGCTGTCTGCTGTCAAATTATATGGCGTCACGAGACTCAAACAGGGGCGAGTGCGCGCAGCCGTGCAGGTGGAAATATGCGTTGGTTGAGGAAAAGCGACCGGGCGAATACTATCCGGTTTATGAGGACGGCGGGACATATATATTTAACTCTAAGGACCTTTGCCTTATAGAGCATCTGGACAGGCTTGCGGAAGCCGGAGTGAGCAGCTTCAAAATTGAGGGAAGGGTAAAGACCCCTTTCTATGTTGCTACAGTCACCGGAGCTTACAGGCGCGCCATAGACGATATGGCAGCGGGGAACCCATTTGACCGGGCGCTGCTGGAAGAAGTATGCAAGGTGAGCCACCGGAGATACTGCACGGGGTTCCTTTTCGGCGACGGAGGCGACGGGCAGGAATACTCCGACAGCGCTTACATACGGGATTATGAGATATCTGCCGAGGTATACGGCAGCGGCGACGGATGCCTGACCTGCAGAGTCAAAAACCCGTTTGCAAAAGGAGACAAACTGGAGCTGTTATCCCCTGAGGGGGTGTTTGCATTGACGATCGGCGAAATACTCACGGACGACGGGAGGACGGAAGAAAAGGCAAACAGGCCGGAACAGACGGTGCGTGTCCCGTTCGGAAGGGAAGTGACGGCCCCGGCCTACCTGAGGCGCGAACGCCCGCGCAGACAGGGGGGGACAGGCGAATAACGTAATGTGTCAGCGCGGAGCTTTTCTCGCAGTCGCATACGGAAACGGCGGAATTTCAGAATAAAACTTAAAGAGAAACAGGTATGGTGATAAAGGTGAGTTACAGGAAAAGCAGAACACAGGCAACCTTATTCATATACGCACTGCTGCTCATTGTGATGGGCGGGGCGGCCGTGGCGCTGGCGGCATGGTACATGGGAGCCTTCGATCAAGGGCCGACCGTGCCCGCGGGCGCGTCTCAGCAGACTTCGTCGGACGGTACGGAAAACGAATCGTCGGCGGTATCCGAGGAACAGCCCGGCGGAGAAACTTCGTCCTCCGGCGATGCCTCGTCTGAGATAATCACTGACGACGATCCCCTTGTAAACGCGCACAATACCACGAAGGGCAGCGAGGAGTTCCCGTATTACATATGCGTTAACCGCAAGCAGAACATGATAATTGTTTATACAATGGACGACGACGGCTATTACACCGTGCCTTACAAAGCGTTTGTGTGTTCTGTGGGACTTCCGGATCCCGAAAACGACGGAGCGGTGAACACCCCGATAGGCACCTTCAATACTACCAACCAGTACACGTGGAGATTGCTTGAAGGGAACGTTTACGGACAGTACGCCACCAGGATAGTGGACCACATACTTTTCCATTCCGTGCCGTATTACGAGCAGTCCAAGGATACGCTGGAATGGGAGGAATACAACAAGCTGGGGCAGGCGGCGTCGTTAGGCTGCATACGTATGACGGTTGAGGACGCAAAATGGATATACGATAACTGCCCGAAGGGGACCACCGTCACAATCTACGAGAGCGATAAAACCGAGCCGTTTGAAAAACCGGAAGCGCAGAAAATACCGGAGGATTCACCCTACAAGGGCTGGGATCCCACAGACCCCGATCCGGAAAACCCATGGAACTCCTGAGCCGGGGCGAAGAGAACCATCCCTCACAGGCGTATACGATGTACGTATGCGGGGATGGCTTTGCGGCGGGTTCGGGCAAAGATAAATTTTGTACTTTTTTACAAATTGGCTTACTTGATTACATTGAAAACACGTATATTTAGGTTAATATGTAATTACAAAAATCCAATTGTAAAGGAGTCTGCATATGAAAAAAATAGTTTCGTTGATAATGGCTCTGGGCATGGTTGCAGCCTTCGCATCCTGCACGCCGTCGGAAGAAGGGGGAACATCATCCGTGGCGTCGAGGCCATCCGCCCCCAGCTCACGGCCTGCGGACATTTCATCATCGGACGTGTCCTCTGTGCCCGCTGAGCCTGAAAAAACCGACCTTGCGGTTTTGGGCGAGGCGTTCTGTGACGAAAACGCCAATCATGTGGACGGACACGAGTATGCTGCAGCCTGTGTAAACGACGGCGATATAACCACTGCGTGGCAGAAAACAGGCAGCATAAACGCCGGCGACGGGGGAACATGGGTCAAGGACGAGTGCTACAGCGAGGACGCGGAGATATATGTCGGCATAGAATGGACCGACGAGCAGACCATAGACACGATTGTGCTCAAGGCCGATCCCGGGAATATAGCCGATACATACGAAAACGGCGGTTATACGGTGGAATATCTCGACGGCGAGGAATGGGTCGAGGTAACCAACATCACCGATATCCGTTCAAGTCAGCCTGACCTCGGGATAGCAACAATAACCTTTGACCAGATCAACACCACCGCTGTCCGCGTGAATATGCTTAAGGGTGTTGCGGGCGGCAAGAACGCTCCCAAGATCTATGAGATGAACATTTACGGCCCCGAGCAGGAAGAGGGCACCGATACTTCGGATACTACAGAATCGGTAGAAACGTCTGAAACAGTCTCTGAATAAGAGCGACGAACCCAAAGAGATTTGATTGGAACCAAAGTAAGAGGACCGGCTGTGCCTTTAAGGTTGCAGCCGGTCCTGTGCGTTGTCCGCATTGAAATTAAAGTATCTTGCCGCCGCTATGGCAGCTATCGGAAGACAGAACATACCGAGTATCCCGCCCAGCCTCAGTCCCAGAAAAACGCAAAGCAGAGTGATCATGGGGTGAAGCTGTATGTGGCTGCCGACGACCTTGGGTTCGGCCGCGGAACGAATTACGGTGATTATGAGATAAAGGATAAGCAGTCCGAATCCCCGGCCTGGATCCCCGGCAAGTATGCAGATAAGTCCCCACGGTATTAGAACGGTTCCCACTCCCAAAACCGGGAGTATGTCTATGATTGAGATGATTATCGCCAGCGTAAACGGGAAGGGGACTTTCAGTATCCACAAACCTATGAGCAGTTCCACGGCGGTGAGAAGCATGAGCTTAAGGTATGCCACCAGCATACGGCAGACCGACCTCCCCGTATCCCTTATGGCCGCAGCGTTGCGTTCCGTAAACAGCGCAGGGAAAAGCCGCCTGAGAATACCTGTTATGCTGGGCATATCCGTAACAAAAAGATAGGCGGAGACTATGCACGCACCCACCGAGATCATGACGGACGGGACGCCTGTGAGCACCGCGTATATATACTTGAGGATGTCGAGTATAAACTGCTGGGGGATCTCGGCGGCGTTTTCCGTGAGGGAGGCGGCGGTATCCGCGATGCGTATGGCAAGCTCCGGGGAAATGCCCTCGGCGAATTTCATGAGCTTTTCGTAGAGCGACATTATGATATCCGGAAGGCCGGACAGCACGTCCGGAAGTTCCTTGATAAGCTCTGAGAGACCGTCGGCCAAAAGGATCAGTACGAACGTTGCCAGAAGCAGTATGACCACTAAAAACATGGTCATGCACAATATGCACGCAAGCTTTGCCGGAATTCGCGTCCTGCGGCTTACGGCGTTCGCCGCGGGAATAACAGCGCGGGCCGCTGCAAATCCGATGGCAAACGGCATGATATAAGGGAGCAGACGAAAAACGATGTAAACGACACCGCACAGTACTGCGATGTATGCTGCATTTAACAAGAAAAGTTTTTTGCTTTTAAGACTCTGTTCCGGCGGGCGTTCCCGCTGTCCTGTGTTCATGCGTATCACCTGCAGCCAATGACGGCTTCCCTTCCGTTGAGCGATATTAATTTTGCGGTCAGCGGAACGCCGCTGTTCCGGCGATTTTTCACAGTACCCGCATGTTGCGTGGTATGGCGTGCCCGCTGCAGGGAAGAGTTTGAAAGATCAAAACCGCCTCCCATACCATAATATTATTCCGAGTACACAAAAAATTAATACTAAAATATCCTTTTTTTTGCGGTTCAATGTTGCGGCGGCATAAAGTTTTGTGTATAATATAATCTGTTTGATTTTGCGCGTTTTTCAGGTGAAAATCCGCCGAAAGAAAGGAAGTGCCGGTGTGGTAGACATAGCCGTTATGGGGCACGGAGTGGTGGGTTCCGGCGTGGTGGAGCTCCTCATAAAAAATCACGACAGTATTGAGAAGAAGACGGGCGGTATAGGTATCAACGTCAAATATATCCTTGACCTGCGCGATTTTACCGGCACCCCGTATGACGAGAAGTTCACCAAAAGTTTTGACGATATACTCAACGACGACAGCGTCAAGATTGTGGTTGAAGTCATGGGAGGGTGTCACCCTGCCTACGAGTATGCCATGGCCTGCATGAACAGAGGCAAATGCGTCGTCACGTCCAACAAGGAGCTTGTGGCGCAGTTCGGATATCAGCTTCTTGCCGCCGCCAGGGACAATAACGTGAGTTTTCTTTTCGAGGCCAGCGTAGGAGGAGGAATACCCATAATCCGCCCGCTGCATCAATGCCTTGCGGCGAATGAAATAAGCGAGATAGCCGGCATACTCAACGGCACCAGCAACTATATTCTCACGAAGATGTTCAAGGAAGGGGCGGATTTTGCTTCGGCTCTTGCGGAGGCCCAGAGACTGGGGTACGCCGAGAGAAATCCCGCGGCGGATGTCGAAGGCATGGATACGTGCAGGAAGATATGCATACTTGCTTCCCTTTCCTTTGGCAAACACATTTATCCGGACGCGGTGGAGACCGTGGGGATAACGGGCATAACTAAAACGGATGTGGCTTATGCGGAGAGATGGGGCGGCACCATAAAGCTCATTGGAAGGGCGAAAATGCTTGAGAACGGCAAGGTGTTCATACGCACCAGCCCGGCGGTGTTGCGCTACGGCAGCCAGCTTGCGGGCGTGGACGATGTCTTTAACGGTATACTTGTCCGAGGCGACGCCATAGGCGACTGCGTGTTTTACGGCAAGGGAGCCGGCAAAATGCCCACAGCCAGCGCTGTAGTGGCGGACGTGATAGATCAGACAAAGCACATAGGCAGAATACCCAAGCGTGTGTTCTGGGGTCCCGCGGAGGACGGATGGGTGGAATCCGCTGACAGATGCGCGGAAAAACAGATGGTGCGCGCGGCGTTTTCCGCTCCCGGCATGGCGGAAAAGCAGGTGTCGGATACCTTCGGAGACGTGGATTACATCCACATTTCCGGCAGACCGGAAAACGAGCTCTGCTTTGTGACGTCCGAGATATCTTACGGAAAGCTTTCAGAACTCAAATCGGTTCTTGAAAATGAAGCGGTCAGAGTGGAATCGTGTATACCGATTTTCGAATGCTGAGCATAAAATATAAACGAACAACAAAACCTTATGACATCGGGAGGAAGGCCACATGCCTTTAATTGTGCAGAAATTTGGCGGCACGTCGGTGGCGGACGCCGGCAGAATAGAAAACGTAGCCGGTATAATATCGGATACATACGCAAAGGGAAACAACGTAGTGGTCGTGGTTTCAGCCCAGGGCGACACCACGGATGACCTTATAGCCAAGGCGGAGGAGATAAACCCCGAAGCGTCAAGAAGAGAAATGGATATGCTCATGGCTGCCGGGGAGCAGATATCCGCGTCCCTTATGGCCATGGCGCTGCAAAGGAGAGGAGTGCCGGCGGTTTCCATGCTCGGCTGGCAGGCCGGGGTCGAGACCGATTCCAACTATTCAAACGCTAGGATAAAGCGTATCCACACGGAGCGGATAGAACGCGAGCTGTCGGGAAACAGGGTGGTGATCGTCGCCGGATTCCAGGGGATAAACAAGTACGACGATATAACGACATTGGGAAGAGGCGGCAGCGACACCAGCGCGGTGGCGCTGGCTGCGTCGCTTCACGCAGATCTCTGCCAGATATATACCGACGTGGACGGCGTTTATACCGCCGACCCGCGGATATGCCCGGACGCTGTCAAGCTGGACGAGATAACCTACGACGAGATGCTCGAACTGGCGGCTCTCGGAGCAAACGTCCTTCACCACAGGTCGGTGGAGCTTGCGAAAAAATATAACGTCGACCTTGAGGTCATCTCAAGTCTGACAAAGGTTCCCGGAACAAAAGTTAAGGAGACGGTGAAAATGGAAAAGATGCTTGTGAGGGGCGTTACAAGGGACAATGATACCGCACGTATAGCTTTGGTCGGCGTTCCCGACGAACCGGGGATCGCCTTCAAAATCTTCTCGCTTATAGCGTCGAAGAAGATAGAGGTGGACATAATCCTTCAGTCCATCGGACGGGACGGAACAAAGGATATTTCGTTTACTGTCCATTGCGGTGACCTGAAAACAGCCCTGCAGCTCCTTGAGGAAAACAAAGACCGCATAAATGCGAAATCCGTCACATACGACGACAATATCTCCAAGGTTTCCATAGTCGGTGCAGGCATGGCGACGAATTCCGGTATTGCCGCCAAAATGTTTGAGGCCATGTATTCTGCCGGCATCAATATAAAGATGATAAATACCAGCGAGATAAAGGTATCGGTGCTGATAGACAGGGCGGATGCCGAGGCGGCCGTCAGGGCGGTGCACGAGGCGTTTTTCCCGAAAGATTGATAAAAGCGGTTAACACCGACACGGCCGAAGGGAAGTCAAAGAAATGGATTATATGGAAGAAGCGCTTAAGAAGCATTACGAATGGCGCGGGAAGATAGAGATCTCGCCTAAGGCGCACGCAGGAAGTAAGGAGGAGCTGTCCCTTTGCTACACGCCGGGGGTAGCGCGGCCCTGCCTTGAGATCGCGGCCGACGAATCTCTCAGCTATGAGCTGACTGGAAGAGGTAATCTGGTGGCGGTGATAACGGATGGCACCGCAGTGCTTGGGCTCGGAGACATAGGGCCTGCGGCATCCATGCCGGTCATGGAAGGCAAATGTGTGCTCTTTAAGGAATTCGCAGGGGTGGACGCGTTTCCCATATGTATAGACACCAAGGATCCGGACGAATTTGTAAGGACCGTGGAGCTTTTGCAGTACAGCTTCGGCGGAATCAATCTCGAGGACATATCCGCGCCCAGATGCTTTGAGATAGAGAGAAAACTCAAAGAACGCCTGCAGATACCGGTATTCCATGACGACCAGCATGGGACTGCCATAGTTGCCGGAGCGGCGCTCATAAACGCGCTCAAGGTAGTCGGAAAGGACATACGCACCGCGACCGTAGTCATGTCGGGGGCAGGAGCCGCGGGCATAGCGATAGCGAGATTCCTTCTTTCCCTCGGGGCGGGGAATATAATCATGTGCGACAAAAACGGGATACTTTGCCGTGGGGACGAGTCGCTCAACAGCGCTCAGAAGGAAATATCCCAGGTAACCAACGCCGGCTGCATGAAGGGCACTCTTGCTCAGGCTATGAAAGGAGCGGACGTATTCATAGGTGTTTCCGCTCCCGGAATAGTGACAGAGGACATGGTAGCGTCAATGAATGACGGCGCAATAGTGTTCCCGATGGCAAACCCCACGCCGGAAATTGACCCATCGGCGGCTCTCAGAGCGGGCGCGAGGATAGTGGGCACGGGCAGAAGCGATTACCCCAACCAGATAAACAACGTCCTGGCGTTTCCCGGGATATTCAAGGGTGCGTTGGCGGTAAGGGCGTCTGATATAACCGAAGGCATGAAGCTGGCGGCAGCCAAGGCAATAGCCTCATCGGTGCCGAATCCCGACGAAAACAACATCATACCCAAGGCATTTGATCGGGGAGTGGCGGATAAGGTAGCCGCCGCAGTGGCCGGCGCCGCGCGTGCGGAAGGGATCGCCCGCATAGGCTGAAAACAGCGGCGGACCGTACCCCCGCGGGCGGATCGCCCGCACAGGAAAGGACGAGACAACGTGAAAACTGTTTATGAAACGAGTCCGCAGGTCTGTTCAAGCAGGATAATGATCGAGACGGACGGCACAAAAATTGTAAAGGTAAACTTTGTGGGCGGTTGTAACGGAAACACGCAGGGTGTCGCGCGTCTGGTGGAAGGCATGGAGATAGACGAAGTGATAGAAAGGCTCAGCGGCATACGCTGCGGGAGCAAGCAGACGTCCTGTCCCGCAGAGCTTGCCAAAGCGCTCAAAGCCATAAAGGAAACCCTTTGAGCCATACTGTCGCACAAACGGATTCGGCGGGACACAAAACCGGCCCGACGGAAAGGAAGCGCTGAGGATGACGAGCGAAAACGGGTCGTTGCGTTCAGGAAACAACGAGGCGACCATATACATTAAATCATCGCAGGATGACGGCGGAGATATCAACAGCGGTATAGAGTTTTTTACCGCAGGCACATACTGCCTCAAAAACGGCGTGAGATACATAAGGTACACCGAACCCGGAAACGGATATGGCGGCACTAGCATGACGGTGAAGGTCGAGGACGGCCGCAGGGTCACGGTAATGAGACACGGCGCACAGCGGTACCGCATTGTGCTTGCAGAGGGAGAAAGACAGCATTCTCTGTACAGCACCGATTTCGGAGAACTGCTGCTGGGAGTATCGGGGACAAAGATCAGGTCCGACCTTGATGAAAACGGCGGAACACTTAAGCTCGAATATATGCTGGATGTAAACAACACGGTCACCTCCCACAATACTTTGGAGATACAGGTAAAAAACGGCGGGACCGGATTTATAAGTGAAGAGGGAGCGAAAAATGCAGGATATCAACAGCAGCACTGAAAGACATATACGCGAGCTTCTGCTGGAGGCAATGGGTCGTGCGGTATCTGAAGGAGATCTGCCGGCGGAGCCGATACCGGATTTCAATATAGAGGTTCCGGGAGACAGAAGCCACGGAGATTACGCGTCAAACGTGGCTATGGTATCCGCCAAAGCGTTTCACAAGTCTCCCAGACAGATAGCGGAAGCGATAATCAAAAACCTGTCCGAGCAAACGGGAGTTATAGACCGTGCGGAAGTCGCAGGGCCCGGCTTTATCAACTTTTTTGTCGGGGACGCATGGTACGATTCCGCAGTTGACGAGGTCATAAGCGCAGGGGATGATTACGGCAAAAGCTCCTACGGAAAAGGAACGCGGGTGCTGGTGGAATTTGTTTCGGCTAATCCCACCGGCCCGATGCATATTGGCAACGCCAGGGGCGGAGCTCTCGGAGACGGTATCGCCGCGGTGATGGAGACCGCAGGATACGAGGTATCCAGAGAATTTTACGTAAACGACGCCGGGAACCAGATAAACAAATTTGGCGCAAGCCTTTCGGTCAGGTACCTTCAGGCGTGCGGACGGGACGTTGAGATGCCCGAAGACTGCTACCTGGGGGATGACATAACTCAGCACGCGAAAGCGTTCAGGGAAATTAACGGCGACCGTTTTGCGGATGTTCCGGAGGAGGAACGCAGGGACGCGCTTGTCAGGTACGCGCTTCCCCTCAATATTGCAGGGCTCGAACGGGATCTTCTGAAATACCGCATAAAGTACGACAGTTGGTTTAAGGAAAGCAGCCTTCACAGCAACGGAGATGTGGAGCGTATCATTGCGAAGCTTAAGGAAACGGGCAAGACCTACGAGCAGGACGGAGCGCTTTGGTTTAAAGCTACGGATTTCGGATGCGAGAAGGATTTCGTGCTTGTTCGTTCCAACGGGGTTCCCACATATATTGTGCCGGACATAGCCTATCACTACAACAAGCTTGCCGTAAGAAAGTTCGATATTGCGGTGGATGTGTTGGGAGCGGATCATCACGGGTACGTTCCGAGACTTAAAGCGGCTATCGAAGCTCTCGGCCTTGATCCGGAGCGCATATGCGCGGTGCTCATGCAGATGGTGCGCCTTGTCCGCGACGGGAAGGAATACAAGCTTTCCAAGCGTTCGGGAAAGGCGATAAGCCTTGTGACGCTTCTCGACGAGATAGATATAGACGCGGCGAGGATGTTCTTTAACCTGCGCGAGCCTGCGACTCATTTCGAATTTGATCTTGATCTGGCGCTTGAACAGTCCGCACAGAACCCCGTATATTACGTACAGTACGCCCACGCGAGGATATGCAGCATACTCCGCAACCTGGCGGGAGAGGGAACGGACACGGACGCTCTTATCAAATTGCCGGGAAAGTATACGGACGAAGCCGAAAAGGAGCTCATCAGGCTCATAGCTGCGTATCCCTCGGAAATAATAACCGCAGCTCGGACATACAACCCTGCGCGCATGACAAAATACGCCATGGAGTTGGCGGCCTGTTTCCACAAGTTCTACAATTCATGCAGGGTAAAGTGCAGTGACAGCGATGTTATGGCGGCAAGGGTAAAACTCTGCGTGGCAGCGAAGCAAACGCTGCATAACTGTCTTACCATGCTGAAAATAACCGCGCCGGAGAGCATGTGACCGCGTCCCGAAAGGCAGACGCGCCCGAATATTGCGCCCGCTTTACTGTGTGAACGCAGCAAAGCGGGCGCAATTTGGCTTTTGACAAATAATGCAGTAGGGTAATATTAACGCGGATTGGGTCTCGGCATTGACAAAAGACCGGGTTGAAAGTCTGCTGAAGGTATGGTACAATCCGCTTTGAGAAAATAAAACGAAAGAAGTCTCCGAAATGAAAGAAAACTATCACACCCATACGCGGCGCTGCAACCACGCATTCGGAAACGACGAGGATTACGTAAAAGCCGCGATTTCATCAGGGATAAAAGTTCTGGGGTTTTCCGACCACGCGCCTTACCGCCTGCCGGAGGAATGTGATTCCTGGTACAGGATGAAACCGGAGCAAACGGAGGAATATGTGGAATCCCTGTTAAAACTCAGGGAAAGATACAAAGACAAGATCGACATAAAGATAGGGTTTGAGGCGGAACTCTACCCGGATTATTTTGAAGATCTGCTCAAAACGATCGGGCGGTATCCCATAGACTACCTTATACTGGGACAGCATTACAACTATAATGAGCTTAACGCACACTACTGCGGAGACCCTACGGATGACACGGCTCTGCTCGACAACTACGTAGATACATGTATAAGGGCGATAAGATCCGGACGGTTCACATATATAGCCCATCCGGACATATTCAGATATACAGGAAGCGATGATATCTACCGGGAACGTATGCTGCGCCTGTGCGCAGAGGCGCGCGGCGCGGGTATACCTCTGGAGCTGAATCTTCTCGGTCTAAGAGACGGAAGACATTATCCTTCCGAAAGATTCTTCAGAATAGCGGGCGAGGCCGGAGCCGGCGTGATACTCGGGATAGACGCGCACAGCCCGGACGAGATAAGGAGTGCTCCCGAGGCGGATGCCCGCAGGTTTGCCGGCCGGTGCGGCGTGAATATAGTAAATACAGTGAAATTGAGGAATCCTTTGTGAAAAAAGATATGAAAAACAGAATCTGCTATATCATCGCCGCAGGCGAGCAGTGGGGGGAATTTACCCCTGACGACGGAGATTTTGTCATTGCCGCGGACGGAGGCTGCGGGTTTGCGGAAACGATGGGCGTAACGCCGGACCTGGCGGTGGGCGACTTTGACTCCTGGGGGAGCCCCCCGGACAATTGCCCCGTCCTTCGGGTAAACGCGGAGAAAGACGTGACTGATACCGCTCTTGCCGTGTCGGAAGGGCTGGCGAGGGGCTACCGAAGCTTTGTAATATACGGTGGCATGGGCGGGAGGATCGACCATACGTTGGCAAATATCCAGCTTATATGCGGTCTGTCGGCAATGAGGTGCAGAGCCTCACTTATAGGAAGGGGAGTCAGAGTGACTGCAGTCACGGATTCCTCCCTTGTCCTGCCGTTGCGGGAAAAAGGGACGGTCTCGGTTTTCTGCCACAGCGATACGGCTGAGGGAGTGAACATAACGGGTCTCAAATATGAGCTGAGAGAACACACGCTTAACAACGTGACACCGCTTGGGATAAGCAACGAATTCAAGGGCCGTGCGGCGAAAATCACGGTGCGGAAGGGTACGCTGGCGGTAATGTGGGAAGAATAAATAAGACCGGGCAAAGCGCCCGGCATTATTTATTTACCGTACCCTCCACGGCAAAACAGAGGATCACGCTTATATTATGCGGTATTTCCCGCTTTTAAGGACGTCCACCAACGCTGCGGTGTCCGGCACAAAAAAGTCAGTTTCTATCCCCGCAAGGGCCACATCCTCCGACTGGTGGCAGTCCGACCCGGCGATTCCGGGGAGAGAAAATTTTTTTGCCCACTCGGCGGCTATGTCGTTTCTGGAATCGTGGCGGGGGTTTGCGTTTCTTATTTCAATACCCGACAGGTTGCCGGGCGGGGTTACCTGCATATGATCCCTGAAAGGATGAGCCTGATATATCAGAAAGCCGTATTCATCCGCCAACCTTTTCACATCCGAGGCAGACATGCCCCACAGCTCCGCCGTGCGGCTGAACACCTCGTCCGGAGCCCCGTATACAAGGTAATCGTTGTTGCTGAGATCCGTTTTCAGCTCACAGCCGAAATAAACTGAAAGGCCTGCTTTTTCACCGAGACGTCTGGCGTTTTCAAAGCACCTGCGGTATGCGTCATAATAATCCGCATCCCCGAACCCCAGCTTTTTCTGGGTCCAGCTGTTGAAATGGTTTGTTATCACAATACCGTCAAATCCAGACTGGGCGTAGGCGTCTACCGTCTCCTCCGTGGAAAGAACGCCGCAGAGACTCATTTCACAGGTATGCACGTGCAAATCTATTTTCATTTCCGGTCACCCGGCCTTTCATCACACGCCGGCTTGAGATGCCGTCCGCCGGTCAATAATAAAGTGTCCCGTGAGAGATTTTACCACAGAATCCCCCTGTTTGTCCACACGGCTCTGGAAAAATATTGAACGCGGGAAAAAAATGTGTTAGAATAAAAGCATGAACGCCGGAAAGGGAGGAGAGAACATGGCATGGGCCGCTGCGGCAATCGCTTTACCGTTAGTTCTTATACTCCTTATTTTGGCCGTGAGAGTGGACATAATAATCGAGAAACACAAAGAAACGGGAATAAAGGTTTACCTTAAAGTGCTGGGCGTAAGCATTGGAAGGGAGAAGGAAGACCGTCCCGGAAGGAAAAAGAAGAAACCTGCCGTCAGCCGGAGCGAAAAAAAGGGCGGTTCCATATTTAACCGCATCATGAAAGCAATAGGCCTTTCAAGAGTGGAAAGCGGGGGTGCCATAAAAAAAAGTCTCCTGCACGACGGTGCCGGGGAGACGGTGAGAGAGACCGCCGAGTCCGTGATGATAATACTCAGAGAGGTCTTTTCAGCCGTGAGACACGTCAGGGTAAACCGTCTTGAAATAAGGTCAGTGAGCGCGGGGGAAGACGCGGGACAGGCGGCTCTGAGGTACGGTATCGCGTGTTCGGTGCTTTATCCGCTTGTGGGGTACGTTATGTCGGGCGGGAAAGTGAACCGAAAAAAGACAGCGGTGGATATAAGCTGTGATTTTGAAGCGGAGAAACCGCAGCTTGACTTGGATATCACACTGTCGCTTCGCGTGTTTTACGCGGTAAAGGCGGCAGCGGGAATAGTGCTTGAGAACATGAAAAGGAAAACGGAAGGGGAATACGCCGCATGACGGACGGAAAAAGCTCATATGTAAACGGCGGTTTTGCCGAACTTCTCTCATATACGCTTGAAACGGTCAAAGAACTTGCAGACGCAAACTCTGTGGTCGGGGACAAAATAGAACACGGGAATACCGCAATCATACCGGTGTCAAAAATATCCGTGGGGTTTGCCGGAGGCGGCGCGGACACATTAAACGAAAAAGAGGGCAAACGCCGCAACCCGGCGGGTACCGGCGCAAAAATTTCCCGCGAACCCGTTACCTTTATAGTCATGGATGACAGCGGCGCACATCTTATGACCGTTGCGGAGGAGGAAAAACCCTCGAAAGCGGCGGAGGCCGCTGCCGCAGCAGTGTCCGGTATAAAAAACCTGGTAAAAAAACCCGGCAAGGAAAAGAAATGATTAAATTTTATCACCCGGACGCGGCCAAACGCGAGGTCCGGGATCCGGTGCAGAACAGATCCGAATCACGACGGAGCCTTTGCCTGCATCCATGAAGAGAGCGCGTGATTTTCGTTACATAAATAAAAAACGGGACCCGGGCGGCTGCCGCCCCCGGGTCCCGTTTGCATAATAATATGATATTGTCCGCCATCCTTTGGGCGGCGCCGGTGTTTTGCATGGGACAGATGCATATGCGCCGGCGCGGTCGCCGCTTAACACAACTGCGGATAAAAGCTGCAAACGCCTACGCTCAGTATGCCGGCGGCACGTCTATTTCCATATCTTCCAGAGGATATGTGACGCAGGGATGGATGAATCCGAACTTGCGGTCGGCTTCTCTGCGTCCGTCTCTGTCCTCCGCGACACGATATCCGCCGGAGATCCACTTGCTGTGGCAGAAGCCGCAGCCTCCCGCCCTGCACTTGTTGGGGGCGTTAAGCCCCGCGCGCTCCATTGCCGTCAGCAGCGTTTCGTTGGATTTGGCGGTGAGAGTGAACACCTCGTCGCGCATACGCACCGTCAGCGTGAACTCTTTTGGGTTTTCCTCCTGCAGGTCTGCGCAGCAGGAGGCGTCGCGGCGTACCGCTTTCCTGGGAAGATTAAACGGCGCAAGCTCACCGTCTATGAAATCATACATTGCCTTGGGCCCGCACAGGAAAAATGTGCTGCCTTCGATATCGGCGTATTTTTTAATCAGTTCAGCGGAAACGAACCCGCGTTCACAGCCCTGAGCGTCCTCATCGCTGAGTACATATACCACGCTGAGCCTGTCGCAGCGGGCGGACATTTCGTCAAGTTCTTTTTTGTAAGCGAGCTGCGCGTATGTGCGCGCACCGTAGAACAGCGTCATCCTGAAATCCTCGTCCCCGTCCGCCAGGCTGCCGGCCATCGACATAAACGGAGTTATGCCGCTTCCTCCGGCCACACATATAATGTTTCCGCTGTCCCTGAGGGCCTCGTAATGGAATTCGCCGGAAGGCTCCGTCATCACAAAACTGTCGCCTGCCTTTGCGGCTTTGTTCAGATACTCCGAAACAAAGCCCGCGTTCTCAACGGCAAGCACCAGCTTGTTTGAAAGCGCCTGTCTCGGGGAGGAAACTATCGAATACGGACGGCTGACCAGGCTGCCGCCGATTTTCACCTGCAAGGACACATACTGCCCCGCCCGGAAGAAGGGGAATTCCCCGCAGTCCGTCCTGCAAAACGTCAGTTCCGTTATGCTGTCCGTAAGAGGACGCGTCTCGGTCAGCTCGACCTGCATGAATCCCGGGTGCAACTTTTTGGCCAATTCATTCGTGCGGTACTTTTCCGCTATCGGAGCATCCGATCCCTCGGACAGCATCCTCCTGCGCGTGGGGACCATGTTTTTGAAACGCAGCATATCCATGAACCCGAAAAGCTGTTTCTTAAATTTCATTTTTATGCCCCTCCTTTTTCAGGTCGCCCGCTGTCTGGCGCCCGGAAATATCTCCCGAAACGTACGCGCTTGAATATCCGCTGGAGCGCATGGCATAGCCGCCCGCGAAACGCAGCCCCGGGCTCATGAGAGCATCCTCGCCCATCATCATCATTCTGGGCATCAGACTGTCCCAGTCCGCCGTTTCGTATCCGTAAATTACTCCTTCCGGGTGGCCGCAGTAGCGCGCGTACGTGGTGGGGGAGGCCACGCATATCTCCTCTATGGAGTCCCTTATTTTGCAGCCGGTCTCCCTTTCGAACACACGGATCATATCGTCGGCGACCTTATCTTTTGCCTTGAAATATTCCTCCTCCGTCACGTTTCCCCAATCGTCGGACATGAACATGGTCGTAAAATACATCATGCAGGTCCCTGCCGGGGAGCATTCCGGATACGCCTTGTTAAGGCACACTGTGGCCTGTACGTGGTTCGTGTCCACCTTTTTCATCAGGTCGTATTGCTTCACCGTGTCGGCGGTATCGTAGATGAAGTAGTTATGGCTGGCAATGCCCAGCTCCTCTGCGGTACGGTTGAGCCCGAGGAACATGGTAAATCCGCGTCCGGAAAATTTGCGGCTGTTGGTGGCACGCACCATCCGCTCCGTGACGGACTTCTTTTCCAGCATTTTCCCGAACACAAGGTGCGGCGAACAATCGGCGACAATATGGCGCGTTAAGACAGTTTTGCCGTCGGTCAAGCGTACCCCGCGGATACGTCCGTCGTCGTCGGTCAGAATCGTTTCCGCCTCGGACTGGTACCAGATATCCCCGCCGAGCTCTCTTATGCGCGTGTCCAGAGCCAGACTTATCTCATGAGAACGCATTTTAGGCATCCACGCATCACGGGTGATATACCGGATGACCATGGAACCGTAATGCAGAAAGCTCATGCGGTCACAGTCCACACCCAGATAACACCAGTAGGCGTTAAGGATGTCTCTGGCCCTCTGCGGCATTTTCAGCGCCTCAAGCACCTCGTTTACCGAGTAGCTTCCGGCCTTGACAAAGTTCGGGAACGTTTTTTTCATGTAGTCCGAATCCGTATTGCCGTTCACGGAGCTGGAATAGGTCTGGGCTGCGCGGACTTCCTCGCACAGCTCAAAAAACTCCGTCACCGACTTGCGGGATCCCGGACAGTATTCCTCCATTTTGTCGGTGAAAGCCTTCACCCCGAACGGCATCACGCAGTCATACTTTTTGTCTGTGGTTATCATGTGATATGCCTCGGGTATGCGTATCCAATCGATCTTATCTTCCACCCCGAGTTCCCGGAACAGTACCCGGATGTCGCCCGGCTCCTGCGGAGAGCCGAAATCATTCAGCTCATGAAGACTGGCCTCAAATTCGAAACGACCTCTTTTGAAGCTGGTTGCAAAACCTCCGGGCAGGTTGTGCTTTTCCAGCAGCAGACAGGAAAAACCGGCCTGCAGTATTCGGACAGCCGCTACAAGACCTCCGTTGCCCGCGCCTATGACCACCGCGTCATAGGCTTTTTCATTGACTTTTGCCATAATACCCCTCCTTTGATTTGCGCTTATAACCTTTGATATTTCCAGAACAATCCAGAACCGCGCCGCCAAGCTTAATGCCCGAAAAGCTCTCCGCCGAGCACGTAATCCGCGGCGGGCGGTTTGACCCTGCCGCGTGCCTTTCCGTTGGAAGTCTGCGATGTTCCCGCAGCCGCCGCTTTTGCAAACGCATTTTATAATATGCACGCCGTACAGCCGCATCTTTTGCGCGGCCTTGCGTTGATATAAGGCAAGGCGCGGACTTGCCCATCTCCGCCGTGGAGACGACAGCAACGCGGGCAACGGCGGCTTTGTCACATACAAAAAGCCGGCAAATACGGCCGGAACGGGGTGTGTCTGCACCGGAGACCGTAAAACGGAAGCAGGAAACCCCATACGTGATCTGCCGCGAGCCGATAAAATATTCCGTTCAGCACATACTCTCGATAAGAAACCGTACGACCCCCTTACTGTATTTTACACATATTCATGCGAAATTTCAAGCGCGCTTTATAGCAGCCGCCATGGGCTAACCTCCGGCGATTATCCCGTTTAAGCGATTGGGACCGGAAAACGGTTTTCGAAACGGGCGCGTCAGCCTATCGGGGGAAATGTCTGAAATGCTGTACAAAGGGATGTACGGCGAAGGGTACAAAAAAAGGAAGCCGCTTTCGCGACGGCTTCCGGCTTATGGGGGACTAACGGGAAACGCATACGTGTGCAAATCCGCACGCCTGAAAATTTACCCGGCGTTCTGCCGGACATCACTGCAAAACGCGTCTTTTTTCAGCAGGATAACAAACGCCGCAACGGCAATTCCGCGAGTGGTGAACAATAGTCTGACTATAATGCACAGACGCAATTTCATCGATACCTGATGTATTTTTTATTTACAAAACAACCGAGTGCAATTAAAACACAGGCGATTATCAGCTGCGGTATACATACCGTTTTTAGGATATCGCCGTCAAAACGCTGAAGAGAGAGATAAAAAACCGCATTTACCTGTTCCGAGGGAACGGCCATAGCCATAAGTGAATAAGCAAGCGTGATTAGGACAGTAAGCGGTACGGAGCTTGTGGTATACATAAGCACATATGAAATACCGAAGTAAACCAGGCATATGCAAATCAAGCGGAAATATTCCAGCAGTGCGGTAGGGAAAACGGACAAAAGCAAAAGGTAAAGAACCAACGCGCAAAGCAGGTAAGCCGCAAATAAAATCAGATACTCGCGCAGCAGCGTCCGCGGCTTAAAAACAAAGAGCAGTTCGTTTCCGTCGCTTTCGATATACTCGCGTGAAATGAATATAATCCACCAAACCGAGAAAAAGGGAAAGACAGTCTGGGTATATTCAAGGAGAAAACTGTACAGCGCGTCCGACGGTCCGTAATGATTCAGCAGCGGAATAAAGGTAAGCGGAGAAATAACAAAAAGGACAATAAGAGGAACGAAAGAGAAAAAGCGGAGGCACTTCAGGTGCAGAGCGATACGGCGCCAGATCAAGCTTATACCCCCTTGAGCAGACACATATATCCGTCTTCCAGAGTAGGCGAAACCTTTTCGTAACTCAATTCATCCGCGGAAAGTATCCTGCACATGACCCCCGACTCGTCTCTGTATTGCGACTGCACAAAACATCTTCCGCCAAGCGTCTTTGTATCCTCCTGAGATACGACGTACACCTTGCCTGCCGCCACCCGGCACAGATCATCGCAGGAGCCGGAGAAATCCACGTTCCCGCTGTTAAGAACAACGACGCGGTCACAGGTGGTTTCGATATCGCTCACTATGTGTGTGGAAATGATAACTGTTTTGCTGCGGTCAAGCTTCGATACGATGAGCTTAAACCGCAATCTTTCCTCGGGATCGAGACCGGCGGTCGGCTCGTCAAAAATAAGTATCTCAGGGTCTCCCAAAAGAGCCTGCGCGATCCCCAGACGCTTTACCATCCCGCCCGAAAGCGTTTTCACTTTGGAATTGATCCTGTCAATCAAATTCACCGATTCCACACACCGGTATATCTCATCTTTTATACCGCCGCGCGGTATCCTTTTTATATCGGCCAGCATCGCCATCGCGTCGTATACGGACAGATCACGGAAAAGGCCGAACTTTTGCGGCAGATATCCCACATGGGACAAATAGCCGTCTGAGCGCTGTACGGGCGTGCCGTCAAACGTTATGGCGGCCGGATCCGTGGAGTACAGCTGCGTGATGCAGCGTATAAGGGTTGTTTTGCCCGCCCCGTTGGGCCCCAGCAGACCGTAGACCCCGGATTCAAAAGTAATGCTTAGATCATTGATGACCTTTTTTCTCCCGAATTTCTTGCTTAAATTATCTATTTTCAGCATAACAAACCTCTTTTTCATTATTGCAGACTTGAGAAAAACTCCTCATAACTCCGCTTGTCGGACCTGTCGTGGGCAAACGAGTCGATCGCAGATAAGGCCTCGTCCTCTCCCAGACGGTCGATCGCATCCTGCATCATAATGGCTAACCCGGGCTCCAGATCGGGATATGCCTCATATTGCTGACGCTCGATTGACAGACGGTTTTCAAAGTCGGAATGATTTTTCAAATAGGTATTATACAGGGCAAACAGCGCCTGCTTTTCGTTAGCCACAAGGCATACCGGGTAATCGGTGCTGAGAGTTCTCAGCTGCAGGCATACTATCGTGCCGTCGGAATAATAGTTACATCTTGCATATGACCCCATGTTCACATACGGAAGGATAATTATTTTTTCTATGGGATTATCGTCTTCTCTGGACTTGAGGAAAGACAAAACATCCGCCTTTAGCATTTCTTCCCCGAATTGTTCCGCGTCAAGATATGGGTATACAACCTCCACGCCATCCACGGCCGTTTGATCTAAAAATCCCGATACCAAAACGCAGTTGTCGGAAACTCCGGAGAAGGTGTTGTTCCCCACGCTGTCCAAGTTGGAATATACCGTCTTCCCGTAATTTACCCGGATATGGAATTCGGCCGGTTTGTCAAGGAAATTACTGTAGAATCCCTGCTCATCCACGTCATAAACGACCTGATAACCGCTGCGCGGAAAGAAGGGAAGATTGCCGGGAAGGGATATGCCCTGACTGTGGGCAAAGTAGGTGGGATTATATCCCGCATAATACAGCGTGATTGATGCAATCTGAGCGCCGGAGCTTTTGACCTCCACGTAATCGCCGTCCTGCGTAAATTCCAGGGGCGCGCCGTCCTGATTTTCGGCGCCGGTTATTATAAAACCGTGGTAAAGCGTAAACTTATAGGAGTCCAGCGACCGGTTGTCGACGCTCATGGTCACTTTCGCCGACAATTGATTTTTAACAGTCAGCTCCATATCGTATTTTAATACCGAAAATCCGCCGTCCTCGCTTTTTTCGCTGCCGAGATGCTCATCCATATAGTACAGCCTGTCGACTGCAAAGCTGCCGACGGCATTATCCTGTGTCAAAGTGCGGGCTCCCGGAAGGAAATATACCGTAAGCGAAGCGGCGCAAATAACCCCGCAAAGTGAGACGCAGGCGTATTTCACGACAGACCGTTTTTTCAGGAGCTTGATCATGATAGGAATGAGGAAAAGCGTGATGTAAAATACGGCGGCGGACACCCTGTCGGGCAGCAGGGAATACCCTATGCTGTGCAGCGGTATGGATTGAAGATCACGCGGGAAAAGGCAGATAAATTCGTAAAATGAAAACAGATTTATACCGTATCCGTAAAAAGTAGCTTCGATAAGATACAGCGCCACAGGGGAGACGAGAAGCATTATCGTTATCATTATCAGACACGCGGCAAGTCTCTTGAAAAACAGGGCAACAAGAGTCCCCAGAAGCACGGCAGCCGCGGAAACCAGGAATATGTATACGAACAGACACATAGTAATGTGCCCAAGCACTTCAAAATGGCCTATATTCCAGGCAAAATATGCATACAGGTTGTAAAACAGATATACCAGGTAAAATAAAAAAGCGACGCAAAACAGCACTCCCAGCTGCCTGAAATACACGATCCTTGCCCCGCCGCTTGTGGCTCTGATGCATTCCAGCATGGAATCCTGACGCGCCTTGTCAATGAAATAATATGAAGCAAACAGGAAAAACGCGAAGCATAAAATAGAAGTCAGCAGCGATTCGCGCAGCATTGACAGCTTCCCCAGCATTAAATATCCGTCGTTGACCGACAGACAATTGATGTGCAGGTAATTTATATATATCAAAAACGCAAGCGCGATCAACGGTAAAAACAGGTCGTTGATAAACAGCTTGAAATACTTTCTGTTAATGCTCATAGCTTGATACTCCCTAAAAAATGCAGACCTGCCGCTCGGTGCAACAAGTCTGCTGAAAAATTTATTTGTTGCGGATATATCCGGTTGCAGTACAATCCCAGTTCCAGGCGTAAGCATCCACCTTCATCCGCCATGTATGAGAATTGCCGTATCTGTATGAACTGGTTTCACCGAAAGATTCACCGGCGTATAACAATTTGCGGACACTCTGGTCTTCAACCCAATTGCCGCTGGAAGACTTTGTTTCGATAACAAACCAGACCCTGTGTTTGGACGTACTCGAATTTCTGCCCCATCCGATCTTATATGTGCCCTCGCAGGTTTTTGAATAGACGATCTGCTGGTCAACGTGCAAGTCTGCCGCGTGCGCAAGTGCTTCGTTGCCGGCAAATGCCTGGGCGGTACCGAGAGTGAGAAGAAGTGATAACGTCACAAGGGCCATCGCGATTTTTTGTTTCATGATACAACCTCCGTTCATTTCTTTGAGCTCTGGGCATATTACACCACAAAAATGGTAGATATGTCAATACTGTTGTTTGTGAAACTTTACATTTTTTAACGATAGATACAAAACACAACAAACCGGATAATCGGTTGGAATGCGAGGTTTACATGAACTGCTGATTTTGGAAGTACTAAGCTTTATGCCTCCGCCTCATATGTAGCAAAATTGAGTGCTCATACGAGGGAATGTTTTATGCGTATTCTGTATGCGTTAGGAACGGAAAACGTGTGAAACTTCCGGCGCGAACAACTCATTTAACAAAAAAGTCGGGACGCGAACCGCGTTCTGACCCGGTCGGAGGCCACAAAAAAGACGCACAAACGAAATTATAGGCGGAGACTTAACGCCGATAATTAACACCGAAATTCAACCCAGGATCATTGGTTACGCACCAAAGACAATCTATTATCTATCTTCAGCATTTTCGAGAATGACAAACAATACAGGGGGCCCTTTATGCAGATAGTTCTCAAGCTTGGGATCGACGTTCACCGCCTGCGTATCCATCTGGGAAATTGTCCATCCGTCTCAAACAATAAATTTATTGTTATTGATATCACTCTATTAAGCATCATCGCGGCTGTCGCTTATTTAGGCTGCTTTCTACATTACTCTTTCCCCCTGCGGATTTTTCTGAATGGGAACTCGATACAGCAAAAACACCGGTTTAAACGCGGGTACATTTGATTTTGATGAAGACAAAAAGAGTCCGGAGCGCGAATCGGCCCCGGACCATGCCTGGCGAAGCGAAACTAAAAAATGCCGTTATGGACGCGGGTACCCGGGTTCAGGTATAAAGAAAGGGCTTGGAGCGCGATTTGGCTCCAAGCCCTGCTTGGTCGGAGTGACGGGATTCGAACACGCGACCTCTTGGTCCCGAACCAAGCGCTCTACCAAACTGAGCTACACCCCGAAACGACACCAACTCATTATAGCATCTTTAACGAGGATGTCAATAGAAAATCAAAAAACAGCCG
>CASDVX010000049.1 GCA_949284545.1 uncultured Eubacteriales bacterium | reverse complement strand
CGGCGCGCTCAGCCTTCCGTTTTTTCCTTTTCCGGCTCTCCCCTGCACCTGCGTATGCGTTCGTCAACCTGCTCCGCCATCTCCTCGGTCATCATGTCCGAGGGTAGAAGTATGACTCCCCTGTCCCCCAGGTCGAAGGCGAAGCCCTCGCCCGGCGCGAAACAGATTCCGTTTATTTCCTTCCATGTGGCGAGCAGCTCTTTTTCACCCGCGGCCGCCCATATCCCGTCAAGATAGATACGGCTGATAAGCACGCTTCCGGGCTTTGCCGCAAGTCTCCTTTTCCCCGGAGCAGCCAGGCCTATCTTTACCGCGAAAAGCAGCATTATAAGAACCGCTGCCAGCACATATGACAGCACGTTGAAAATATCTTCTCCCGTCATGGCGTAAATAATCAGTGCGCCGGTGCATAACGCTCCGGTCACGGGTATCGCCGTCCGGGCGAATTTCTGCCCGGCGCCGCAGCCGAAAAGCACCCGGCAGTACCTGCGGCAGTCCCCGTTTTCCACCTCGTAGGATACCTCCGTCATGCGCGCACCCAGTCTTTCCCTGCGTTTTTCCTCCGCCGCGGCCTCTTTTTCGGCCTTTTCAAGCCTGTATTCGGGATCGCTGAACCTGTTTTTGAGCCGCGACCCCAGCTTCTTTTTAAGCAGGGACAGAACCTCTTCGCCGCACCCCGAATTCTTCACCGATTCCATGTCCGCCCGGAACCCGCCGCCGTTTTTAAACCGCATCACAAGCCCGTTTTCAAAAAACGCCGCGTCCGTTATATCTCTGTAGGCAATCTCCACGTCGTCCGTGCCGTTTATTATTCTTATTCCCTTTTCCGCGAAAAATATCGCCGTGTGTATGCCGTCTCCAAGCACCAGAGACCCGTACAGCCGTATGTCCGACACCGCTCTTACCGCGAAATATATCCCGATCACGGCAAGCAGTATATCGTTCATGGCGAATACCCCGAGTATGCACAGGTCTGTCACCGCAAGTTCAAACACAAGACGAAGGAAAAGATTCTTCGCGCGCTTCTTCTGGACCGGGGAAAAGGCCTCGTAGGGCGTGTAAACATCTATCCTGAGTTCCTCTCCGGTCCTGTCGTCATCTTTTCCGAAAAACATTTTCCCGGCCTCCTTTCGGGACATGTCCGCTTCTCCGCGCCGCCTTTCGCTGCGGAGGGCGCCGTTTTATTTCCCTTCGGGCTTTTCCGTTTCCTGTCCGCCGGATTTTTCCGGTGCGACGGCGCCTTCCGCGCGGTCCGCGTCCTCCCCCGCCTTGCTTTCGGCGGGCTTTTCCCTGCTCTCCGCTCCCTTGTAGTCGCAGACAAAATATTTCCTTCCGAAATTCTCCTCAAGCACCTCGCTCAGGCGCTTTCTGTCAAAGCCCTTGAGCAGCCTCGCCGGGAAAAACACCGGACCACGGGAAGCCGTTACTATAACTATCCCCGCGGGACATTCGTGCACTTCCCTGAACTCGTTCCACAAAAAGGTCTGCTTTCCCGCCTTGCTTTCCGCGTATATGCCGCCCTCGTACACGGTGAAATCGGAGACGTTTCCCGCCTCCTGGTCCTCGTTTATCTGCATAAACACCCTGGCCGCGCTCTTTTTCGGGGCGACGAAATAGGAATACAGAACGAAAAGCAGCACCAACGACCACAGCACCAGATTTGCGGGCGATGCGTCGGGGTTCGTCGCCATGCCGTAGACCGACATGCCCACTCCCAGAATCGGAAGCACCATCATCAGCACCGTCATGACCCTGAGGCTGCGGCGGGACCTTTCCTGTATCTTCACCACATCGTATATATCCTGCTCGGTGTAAATGAGCCTAAGGCTCCCCAGCTTTCTCCCCGACGGCGGTTCGTCGTTGAAGGGCTCGGGCTCCTCTTCTCCGTTCTCGTCTTCCTTCTCTTTTTCCCCGTCACCGGCGCCGTCCTCACCGGCTTCTGAAGCCCCCGGGACTTCCCCGCCGGTTTCGGAGATCTCCTCCGTTTCCTTTACGTCCTCCGCGTCCGCCGTTTCCTTAACGTCCCCGGGTTCCGCCGCGGCCCCGGGAGCCTCCTTCTCTTCCTTTGCCGCCGGGGCCTTTCCTTCCGCGGGGGATTTTTCTGCCGCCGGGGCCTTTGCTTCTTCCGGCGGTACGGGGGTCCCCGTCTCTTTCCCGTCAGGAACGGTCATGTCCTTTTCTTCCATTTTTTCGTCCTCCTTCAGTAGCCTTCTGCGACTCCCCCCGGGATAAGCCCCGTCAGATGTCGAGATTCTGCACGTATCTGGCGTTTTTCTCTATGAATTCCCTTCTGGGTTCCACCTTGTCTCCCATAAGGATGGTGAATATCTCGTCCGCCCGCTGGGCGTCCTCAAGGCCTATCCTCAGCATGGTCCTCTTTTCCGGGTCCATGGTGGTCTCCCACAGCTGGTGCGCGTCCATCTCGCCCAGACCCTTGTACCTCTGTATGTCCATGCCGGGGTTTTCCGCCATTATGGCGTCCCGCTCCCTGTCGGTATATGCGTAAAACAGCTTCTTTCCCTTGGACAGCCTGTAAAGGGGCGGCTGGGCTATGTAAACGTGGCCCTGCTCGATAAGCGGCTTCATGAACCTGAAAAAGAAGGTCAGCATGAGGGTGCGTATATGGGAGCCGTCCACGTCGGCATCCGCCATTATGACCACCTTGCCGTAACGGAGCTTGGATATGTCGAATTCCTCTCCTATACCCGTTCCCAGGGCGATGACCACGGGCATCAGCTTCTCGTTGCCGTACACCTTGTCGAGCCTGGCTTTTTCCACGTTGAGCATCTTTCCCCAAAGGGGAAGTATGGCCTGGTATCTCCTGTCCCTGCCCTGCTTCGCGCTGCCGCCGGCCGAGTCTCCCTCAACTATGAAAAGCTCCGTGTTCTCCACGTCCTTTTCCGAACAGTCCGCGAGCTTTCCGGGCAGCGACGCCGATTCCAGCGCCGTCTTGCGCCTGGCAAGGTCCCTGGCCTTTCTCGCCGCGTCCCTCGCCCTCGCCGCGCTCACCGCCTTGTCAAATATATTCCGCGCGGTGGCGGGATTTTCCTCGAAATAAAGCATGAGCCTTTCGTAAACCATGCTTTCCACAAGGTTCCTTATCTCGGTGTTCCCCAGCTTCGCCTTGGTCTGGCCCTCAAACTGAGCCTCCTGGAGCTTGACGCTTATCACCGCGGTGAGCCCTTCCCTGCAGTCCTCGCCGGAAAGGTTCCTGTCGCTCTCCCTCAAAAGCCCGAACTTTCTCCCGTAATCGTTGAACACCCTTGTAAGCGCGGTCTTGAAACCCGTTTCGTGGGTGCCTCCCTCGCCGGTGCGTATGTCGTTTGCAAAAGAATACAGAACCTCGCTGTAGCTGTCGTTATACTGCATGGCAACTTCCGCCACGGAGGTGTCCGCTTTGCCGGAAATGTGTATCACCTCGGGGTGAAGGGTCTCGGCTCCCGTCTTCTTCTGGAGAAATTCCACAAAGGAGGATATGCCGCCCTCGTAGCAGAGCACGTCGGAATTTTCCTCTCTCGTGCTGTCCCTTTTGTCGGTGATGGTTATTTTCAGGCCCGCGTTCAAAAACGCCTGTTCCCTCAGCCTTGAGAGCAGTGTCTCATAGTCAAAAACCGTTTCTTCAAATATTTCGGGATCCGGCTTGAAGGTCACCTTCGTGCCGGTGACGCTCCCTTCCCCTATATCCTCAAGCTCAGTGACAGCGTCGCCCCTCTCGTATCTCTGGAAGTATATTCTCTTTCCGTCGCAGACCCTTACCTCCAGCCACTCGGACAGCGCGTTCACCACCGACGCGCCCACGCCGTGGAGGCCTCCCGACACCTTATACGCGCCGCCGCCGAATTTTCCTCCCGCGTGGAGCACGGTGAATACCACCGTCACCGTGGGTATCCCCTTCTGGGGATGTATGCCCACCGGGATACCGCGGCCGTCGTCCTTTACCTCAATTATGTCTCCGGGAAGGATGTTGACTTCGATGTTCCGGCAGAATCCCGCCATGGCTTCGTCTATGGAGTTGTCCACTATCTCGTATACAAGGTGGTGCAGGCCCCTGGGACCCGTGGAGCCTATATACATGCCGGGACGCTTCCTTACCGCCTCGAGACCCTCCAGGACCTGTATCTGGCCGGCTCCGTAATCCTCAAGCCCGTCGCTCCCCGCTCCCGATATCTCTTCCTCGGTAACGTCCGACACGGCTATCTCGGAAAACCCTTCCTCCGATTCCTCCGGTGCGTCGTTTTCCTCCGCGACCCCCTCCGCAAGGCCGGTTTTGTCTGTGTGCTCAAGCTCCATGTTGCGCTCCTCCATCTTCTGCGTCCTTTCCTTTCACTTTGTTTCCTGCCGGTTCGTTTATCCTTCGCAGCAGCGTCCCTGCGTTGAGCGGCGAAAGTATCACCGTTCCCCCGACGCACACCACGAAAGAAACGGGTATGTCCGCCGCCGCGGATACGAGCCTGCCCTCTTTCTGCGCCCTTTTTAAAAATTCCCTCGTGTCCTTCCCCACGGTGGTGCGGTCCATGTCGAATATGCCGACTATTTCCCCCGTGCGGACGACCGCGTCCTGCCCGGCGCTCAAATACATTTTCTTTCTCCCTTTTTCTTTTTCTCCGGAGTTTCGCTCACGTTTACCGCGGTCCGCCTGTTTCCCTCCGGCTGCTTTCTTCCTATGTTCCCGCCGCTTACGTACCTTACGCTTCCCTTTAACGACGCGTGCTGCTCGCAGCAGGTCACGAAAACCTGGCGTCCGCCGAGCTTTTTAAGAAGGTATTCCTGCCTCCCTGTGTCCAGCTCGCTGAGCACGTCGTCCAGAAGCAGGACGGGCGGCTCGCCGTATTTTTCCTCAAGGAGCGACGCTTCTCCCAGCTTCAGCGCCAGTACAGCGCTCCTCTGCTGGCCCTGACTTCCGAAAAACCGGGAATTTTTTCCCCCGATGATTATTTCCGCATCGTCCCTGTGGGGCCCCGTCCCCGTGGTGCCCTGGGATATGTCCCTGCTTCTCGTTTCCCTGAGCCTGCACAGAAATTCCTTTTCTCCTTCTCCGCCGGTGGAGACATACCGTATGGCAAGTTCTTCCCTTCCTCCGGATATCTCCCCGTACCGCTCGGATGCGTAAGGCGATATCCTTTCCGCGTAATGCCTCCGCAGTTTTATTATCCTGCTTCCCAGCTTAACAAGCCTTTCGTCCCATACATCCAGCATATCCCTGCCGTATCTTCCTCCCCCGTTTAACTCATGAAGGAGAGAGTTTCTCTGGAACACGGTCCTTTCATATGTCCTCAGAAGGTTCCCGTAGGAGGGTATGAGCTGGGTAACCGACGCGTCTATAAGCTTTCTTCTCTCCTCGGGCCCGTCCTTTATAACCCTCAGGTCCTCCGGAGAAAACACCACCATGCACAGCACTCCGCAGAGAGCCGACGGGGATTTCTTGTTTACCCCGTTTAAGGTTATGCGCCTGTTCTGCCCGTCCTCCGACGGGCCGTAGCAGATTGACGCGCTCTGTTCCCTTCCCTGGGAAAAAAACGTCACGCTTATCCTGGCGCTTTTTTCGCCGAATCTGATAAGGTCCGATTCCTTTGCCCTCCTGAAGCTTTTTTCCCCGGTGAACAGGCACAGCGCCTCTAAAAAATTGGTCTTTCCCTGCCCGTTTTCCCCTATCAGGATATTGTTTCCGGAGGACGGGGAAAACCCGGCTTTCTTTATGTTGCGGAAATTTTCCGCCTCAAAGCGAAGTATCCTCACCTGTTTCCTCCGTCACCGTCATTTCCTCTCCGAAAACCGAGACCCTGTCCCCCGGACGAAGCTTCCTGCCTCTCATCAGGCACACCTCTCCGTTGACCGATACCTTTCCGGACAGAACGGCTTCCTTCGCTTCTCCTCCCGTGGAGCACACCCCGGAAAGCTTCAGAAGCCCGTCCAGCTTTATGTATTCCGTGTGTATCGGGACATTTATCAAGGGTATCATCTCCGTTTTTCCGAACTTTTTTCCTCTTTCGTCCCGCGTCCGGCGGCACTCTTTACAATTACCTGCAGGCAGCCGCCGCTTCCCGTTACCGCAAAAAACGCCCGGCGGACAAAAATCCCGGCCCCCTGCAGCATGGACGCGCCGCCGCGGCAGACGCTTCTTCCTCCCGGACAAACTCTCCCGCCGCACAAAAAATGCAAAAGGTCAGTCCGGTACCGCTTCCGCCGGAAACGGCTTTCCCGGAAATCGTACGTTTTTTCCGCGCCGGGCCATTTTTCAGTCAGACCGCCCGCCGCTGCTTTCACATCACAGCTTTCTCGGGGATATTGGCACCACCACGAAAACAAAGCTTTCTCCCTCCGGAGGGAGTATTTTCGCCGGAAGCTCCGGACCGCCCAGAATTATTCTGACCTGATCGCAGCCGGAAGCCCGCAACGCGTCGAGGAGGTATTTGTTGTTGAAGCCTATCTCAAAATTGTCCCCGCTCTTGCTTATAAAGCTCATCTCGTCGTATACCTTTCCCTGGGCCGTGACGCAGGACACCCCTATGCAGTCGTCGGTGATGCTCAGCTTTATGGGGCTGCGCAGCCTTTCGGTTATAAGGACCGACGCCCTCTCCACGCTTTCTATCATCTCCTGCACGGAAACAAGAAGCTGAGTCCTCCCTCCCGACGGCACCGCGCCCCGGTAATTCACGAATTCCCCTTCTATCAGTCTGGTTATCAGCGTGTATTCGTCTACCTCGAAAATAACGTGCTTCTTGCCCGCGGTTATTTTCACGCTTCCCTCGCCGTCAAGAAACTTTATGAGCTCGCTCAGCGTCTTGCCCGGTATTATGAAGCTTTCCTCTTCTCCGGATCTCACCGGTTCCTCCCTTATGGCCATGCGGTATCCGTCCACGGAAACCAGCCTCAGCGTCTCCCTGCCGAACTCGAAATAGGTCCCCGTCCATATGGGCTTGGCATCCCCCGCGGCGACGGAAAACAGGGTCTTGTTTATCATGTCGGCAAGCATTCCCTTTTCAAGCTCGAATTCCCTGCCGTCGTTGAGCCAGGGAAGCTCCGGGTATTCGGATGACGCCATCCCCATGAGGGAAAATTCCGCTTTTCCGCTCCTTATCACGGTAACGAGCTTTTTATCGCTCTCTATACAGACGCTCTCGCTGGGGAGCCTGCGGCATATGTCCGAAAGATGACGGGCGTTTAAAATGATCTCCCCCTCTTCGGCTACCGACGCTTCCATGTCTCCCCATATCCCCAGCTCAAGGTTGTACCCGTACATGGTGACCTTCCCGTCCGCCGCTTTTATGAGTATTCCCTCAAGTGCCGGCAGCGACGATTTGGATGCGACCGCTCTCGCCGCGTTGGATATGCAGGAGGACAGCGCCTCCCTCGTGCAGGAAAATTTCATCTCGATCCCCTCGCTTGAAAAGATAGTAGTTATTTTTTGTATTTATTGTTTATTAGGGCCGGTGAAAAGTTGAAAAGCGGTTTTTTCCCGGAAAATACGCGGAAAAAACGACATTGAAAACAGGTTGAAAGTCCTTTGAAAACCCGGGCCTTTTCAACACCCCGACTTAAAAAGAACGGACCTGTGTTGATTCTGTTGAATCAGCCTCTGTTGAATGTTAAATAAACTGTTGAATGAAATTACATAAAAAGGAAGAAAAAGGTCGTGAGCGCCGTGCCGTCGGGCGAGTCTGCCCGGATGATCACGGACGCCGAAGGAAAAACGCCTCGCCCGTTTGATTACCCCTTTATGTTCTTTTCCATATCCTCCAGGGTGGCGCGGAAGAAGGAATTTTTATCCTTCTCCTTTTCAACTTCGTTTATCGCGTATATCACGGTGGAATGGTCCCGGTTAAATACCTTTCCTATTTCAGGCAGGGACATTTCCACTATTTCCCTCACAAGGTACATGGCGGTCTTTCTCGCCTGGGAAACGTTCATCACCCGCTTTTTGGACTTAAGATCCTCCTCGGTGACGTTATACACCCTGCATACCTCGCCGAATATTTTCTGGAGAGAGGTCTCCTCAGGCGCGTCCTCGGACAGAGTGTCGCTCACGGCCAGCTGGGCGAGGGAAAGATTTATTTCCGCGGATTCGTCAAGATCGCTGTATATCTTAAGCTTTTTCACCGTTCCTTCAAGCTGACGGATGTTGCTTTTCAGCCGGTTTGCTATGAACTCACATATTTCCTGGGGAAGCGAAAGGTCGAGACTCTCGGCTTTGCGCTGGAGTATCGCTATCCTTGTCTCAAAATCCGGGTACTGTATGTCCGCGAGAAGCCCCATCTCAAACCGGTTGCGAAGACGCGTTTCCAGGGACTGTATCTCCTTCGGCGGACGGTCGGAAGCAAGGACTATCTGCTTTTTCGCCTCGTAAAGGCGGTTGAAGGTGTGGAAAAATTCCTCCTGGGTCCTTTCCTTTCCCGCGATGAACTGGACGTCGTCCACCAAAAGCACGTCCACCTTGGAAAAGGCCCGGTGGTAGTCGTTTATGGTCCCGTTTTTGAGGGATTCCACTATCCCGGTGGTGAAGTCCACGCCCTTTATTATGAGGATGTTGGCGGCGGGACGGTTAAAAAGTATCTCGTTTTTTATGGCGTTTAAAAGGTGGGTCTTTCCGAGCCCCGACGGCCCGTATATGAAAAGCGGGTTATAGGGCCCCGCCGGGTTCTGGGCCACCGCGAGAGCCGCCGCGTGGGCGAATTTGTTGGATGAGCCTACTATGAAATTCGAGAAGGTGTACTGCCCGGAATAAACTATATCCGCGTCCGGGGCCAGCTTTACCTTTACGGGCGCCGGCTCGTCGGTGGCGTAAAGCTCCCGCCTGAGCTTATAGCTCCTCTCGGGGGGGAGATCGTCTTCGTCGTCCCCGTCAGCTTCCACGATCATGCGCAGTCCCACGGGGAACCCGAGCACCGCCTCGAACGCCTCTTTTATGTAGGGTGAGTATCTGGAAGAGGTGCGTATCTGGAAGTCGCTTTTTGCCGAAAGCACCGCTATGTCGTTTTCCGACAGGCTCTGCATGTTCAGACAGCATATCCACGATTTGTAGGCGACTTCGCTGATTTTTCCGTCCTTCTCCACAAAGTTTTTCTTTATGTGGTCGAGAACGCTTGTCCACACTTCGGACACGGAATCCATCTGTAAATCCTCCCGGGGCCGGAATACCGGCCGCTTAGTTTTTATTTTTTTCAGTACGCCGGGTTTCTCTCTTTCATTTTCCCGGGTTTTCGTGTTTTCCCGGCGCGCCGCCGGATATACGGTCCTTCAGACGTTTTTAAAGCGCATGTTTTTGCCGCGGATTTTCCTGTTTTCCTGAGTTATGTCGGGTCTTTTCCGCGGGATTTACCGTCGCGCCGGACGGTACGCCCTTTGACCCGGTCCCCCGTTTGACATAAACGCGCAGACCCCCGGGCGCACAGCCGGGTCATAAGACTCCGCCGGTCCCTCCGCCGCGCAGGCAAAGGAGAAGACTCCGCCGGTTTTCCGCCCGCCGCGCAGCCGGGTCATAAGACTCCGCGCATTTTTCCCCGGGCGCACAGCATAGGGAGTCGACTCCGCGCGTTTTTCCCCCGGGCGCACGTAAGCGGGAGACGGCGAAAAACATAAAAACCCACACGGCAGAAAAACGCCCTGTGCCGGACCCCCGGCGCTTAGGCCCGGGTCCCGGTACTCTGCTTACCGGTCCCCCGTCCGGGTTTTATTCCGGATCCGGCAGGGGTTTTTCCTCCGTCAAAAAGAAAGATGCGGACGCGCCGCCGCGTGCGTACGGCGCATCCCCCTACTTCTATCTTACTATAAAATACCCGTAAAATCAATAGTATTTTATTTGCGCGTACCGATACGCCCGGGAAAAAAACCGCTTAAAAGGGCGGATTATGCGAAAATACCGGCGGTTGTAAAATTTTTGTTTTTGCAATTGACTTTTAATACGGCGGTGTATATAATTAAACGATATATCGGCTCTGTGTGCCGAGTGGCGGAAAAAACCGCCGGAAAAAGGAAAGGAAGAGAGCAATGTTCAGAACCTACCAGCCAAAGAAGAAGACCCGCAGCAAGGTGCACGGCTTTATGAAGCGTATGTCCACGTCCTGCGGAAGAAAGGTGTTGAAGCGCCGCCGGGCAAAGGGACGCGCCAGACTGTCCCTGTGACGGGACCCGGACGCCGGCCGGGAGGGGCGGATGCCGAATGACCGAGAGAATAAAGGAAAACAGGGATTTCCGCCGGATTTACTCAAGGGGGAAGTCCTTTGTGTCGTCGTCGGCGGTGGCGTATGTCTCCCCCAACAGAAGAAACGTCACAAGACTCGGCGTGACGTGCAGCAAGAAAATAGGAGGCGCGGTGGTGCGCAACAGGGCAAAGCGCGTGCTCAGGGCCGCGTTTGCGGCGATTGAGGACCGGGTAACTCCGGGGTATGACATAATCCTCGTGGCGCGAAGCTCCACCGCGGAAAGAAAAAGCACAAAGGTGAGCGTGAGCCTGACCGAGCTGTTTTCACAGGCGGGAATAATGAAATGAAAAGGCTGTTCTTGTGGCTCATCGACTGGTACCGGACCTGCGTTTCCCCGTACAAGGGAGGATCATGCTGCAGGTTCGTGCCCACCTGCTCTGAGTACGGGCGGACCGCCGTGGAGCGGTTCGGCGCGGTAAAGGGCGGGCTCATGACGGCGTGGCGGATACTGCGCTGCAACCCGTTTTCAAAGGGAGGGTACGACCCCGTGCCGGAAAAGAAAGACCGGACGGGAAAAAAGCGTCCGGCTGAGGGCGCGGAAGATCCCGGGGATTCCCCGTCGGAGGAATAATTGAATGGGAATAATTTACTCGATATTCGGATTCATACTGCGTTTGTGTTATAACATATGCGCGAACAATTTCATCGTGGCGCTGATACTGTTCACCCTCATAGCGAAGCTGCTTATGCTTCCCATGGGGCTTTCCCAGCAGAAGAGTTCGGCGAAGATCAAGAAGATGCAGCCGGAAATGGACCAGATCAAGAAAAAGTACGGCGCGAACCAGCAGAAATACGGGGAGGAGCTCCAGAAGCTCTATCAGAAATACGACTATAAGATGTCTGCGGGCTGTCTGCCGCTGCTCATACAGTTTCCCATAATCATAGGCCTTTTCGGTGTGATATACTACCCCATGACCTACGTTCTCAACATGAGCGCGCAGGAGGTGGTGGACAAGGCGGCCGGAGTGCTGGGCGGTCTCACCGCGGGTACGGACTCGTATAAGCTTGTTGAGACCGTGGCGAACATCGACCCGGTGTCCTATTCCGCGTCGGGCACGGCCAGAGGCGCGGAAATAGTCATAGCCAAAGCCGCGGACCTTATGGATTTTGACCTTTTCGGGGTGATAGACCTTTCCCAGACCCCGTCTCTCGCGGTGTTTTCGTGGCTGTGGCTCATACCCCTTTTCGCGGGACTGTCGGCCATGCTGTCGGGGTACGTGAGCACAAAGCTAAACGGGCAGCAGCTTTCCGGCATGACCAAGGGCATGATATTCGGTATGCCCATATTCTCTGTGGTGATAGCCTTTTCTCTGCCCGCCACCATAGGCTTTTACTGGACGGTGTCGAGCATACTCCAGATCGGACAGAGCTTCCTTGTGAAGAAGCTGTATTCCCCGGAACGGGAGGAGAGGCGCATCCAGGCGAGAAAAGAGAAGGAAAGGCTTGAAAAGCTGGACAGGCTGCGCAGGTTCCACGAGGACGACGACCTGCCCGAGCAGGGAAACAGCGCGGAGACCAAGCCCGCCGCGCAGGGAGAAAAGGACAAAGGCGGAAAAAACAAGGGAGGTAAGCCGGCCGTGTCCGCCCCGCCTGCGGTGAAGGACGATCCGGACAGCAGGATGCCGGACAGACCTGTGGGCGAAGCCGCAGAGGAAAAAGAGCTTTCCAGAAAGCAGAAGAAGGCGGAGGACCGCCGCAGGCTGAGAGAATCCCGTGAGGGAAAACCGAAACAACAATAACGCAACGGGTTCATGAAAGGGACGTGTGTGAATGGACAGAGAAGTTATCTGCACCGGTAAAACGGTGGAGGAAGCGGTGGAAGCCGCTCTTGTCAGTCTCGGCGTGAGCAGGGACGAGGTGTCGGTAGAGGTACTGGCCATGCCGTCAAAGAAAGTTCTGGGAATATTCGGCGGGAGTGACGCGCAGGTAAAGGTAACGTGTCAGGCTCCGTCCGCCAGGGCGGAAAAGGGAGAAAAGCCCCGCCGCCGGGACGGAGGAAAGGAAAGGCGTCCGGAGACGGGAAAAGATCAGCGTCCGGCGGGGGGAAACCGCATAGGCGCCCGGAGAGACGCGGCCCCGTCGGAACCGTCCGCCGCGCCGGTCGAGAAGCCGGCGGAGGACAAGGGAGCGCCCATGGGCACCCTGTGCGAGAAATACCTCACGGAGATCATAGCTCTTATGGGTATTGAAAAATTCAGCGTGACGGCGAAAAAGGAAGAGGGGACCCTCAGGGTATGCGTAGGGGGCGAGAAGCTCGGACCCGTCATAGGCAAGCACGGGGAGACGCTGGACGCGCTCCAGCACCTTGCCAATCTCGCGAACCGCAAAGACGAGGGCACTCCCTCCAGAGTGATACTCGACTGCGGGGATTACAGGAGCAAGAGGGAAGCGTATCTCACGAAGGCCGCCCGTTCGGCGGCGGCCAGGGCGAAGAAAAACACCTGCGCGGTGCCTCTTGAGCCCATGAACGCGTACGAAAGGCGCTTTGTCCACACCATCATCCAGGCAGAGGAGGGGGTTTCCTCCAGAAGCGTGGGCGAGGAGCCCCGCCGCCGGGTGATAATAGAGGCCGAGGGCGCGCCGGCCTACGAGGAGCGCCCGGGCAGGAGAGACGGCCGCCGGGACGGCGGACGCGACGGAAGAAGAGACGGCAGGAGAGACGGCCGCCGGGACGGACGCGGAAGAAGCGAACACGCCGTTTACGAGCACGAAAAGGGCCAGCCCATCGGGCGCAGGGAGGACTATGTTCCCCACGCGAAAAGGGACGTTTCCCTCCGCACGCCCAGCGATTCCTCCTTCGGAGGGAGCAAGGCCAACGACGGAGAGCTGTTCGCCCTGTATGAGAAGATAGAGCCCAAGTTCCCGCCCAGGGAGGGAGAGGATCTCCTTTCGGGCGGCGAGGAAAAGACGGAGGACTGATCCCCTTTGCCGAAATAACGGCCCCGAGAAGCGCGGGCGGCGAGGCCGGCTTTCTCCTGCGGTTTTGCGCGGGGAAAAACGGCTGACGGCGGAGATTTGAAGCGCGTACGGTTTGTCAAAGCGCGCCGGGCGTGAAAGCAGAGAGAGCGGGGTTCCCGTGAGAGCGGGGGTTCCCGCGCAGTCCCGACGGAAGTCGGCGGACGGCGTGGATTTGAAGCGCGGACGGTTTGTCAAAACGGTCCGGGCGGGTAAACGTATAACCGGGGAAAACGCCCGGGGCAGAAGGAAAGGAAGGAACGGAAATGAAGAAGATAGCAGCCATACTGACAGCCGCGGTCGTGATTTTTTCCGCAGCCGGATGCGACGGCGACCCGGCGGGAGCGTCCTCCGGCGCCCAGAGCGCGGGGACCTCTTCCACGGCTTCCTTCGCGAAGCCTGATAAAATCACCCACGACGGGAACAATCCCGGCGAGTACGGAGGGGTGACGATTGACGTAACGCCGGATTTCATAGACAGGCAGAGCAGCCTTGATTCCTACATGTGCGAGGCGCTGTGGATGGGCGACGGCGTCATAGGTGTGTTTTACACCTATTCGGAGGAAACCATGCCCAACTATTTTGTGAAAAGGCTGTCGGTGTCGGTGATAAAAGGAGAAAACGGCGATTTTTCGTCCGCCGTACCTTCGGAGATAACCGAGATAGCGGGCGAGTTCCCGGAATACGCCGCCTTTGACGGCGGGTTTGCGGTGGCCTTCGGGGAAAAGATAGAGCTTTACGATACCGACCTTAACGTTACGAAAACGTACGAGGGGAGCGAAATGGCGCTTCTGGACGTGTCCGAAAGCGGGAACGTGCTGTACCTTGACGGGGGGAGCCTGAAGCTGGACGGAACGGTCCTTGACGCGGGGCTCTCGGAGATAACCGCCGGGGCGCTGTCAGCGGACGGGACCGTGGCCGCGGTGACCGACGGGGCCGAGGGAGTGAGGATAACCGCCTCAGGGACCGTGGAAGGGAAAGCCGAGCTTGCCGGCATGGACGGCAGAGTGGTGCCCATGGTCACGGCGGACGGGGCGTTTTTCGCCGCCACTCCCAGGGCGGGTGTGTCCGGCCTGACCGCGGTGAGGATAGACGCGTCCGGCGAGAGCAGCGAATTTTCCTACGGCGGGATATTTGAAAACACCTATGCCCGGGGGAAAGTATGGGAGGACGGAGGGAAGATATACCTTCTCACCTCGCTTACCGGGGACCAGTTCGACTTCGGAAACGCCGAGATCGCCGTGCTGGACGGCAGCTTCGCCGTTACGGATGAAAAGACGGTTCTCGACGGAGGATACCATTTCTATAACAGGTATTCCTTCTCGGGCGAGGGCAAGCTGGCGTTTACCGAGAACGTTGCCGCGGGCGTGGAAATAAAGGATTATCTCCACATACTGTAAACCGGCGGGGGAGAGAGCCCGGCCGCGGGAAACGGACCGGGACGGAATCAGACAGGGATCAGGCGGGAATCAGCTATGTACGAAGCAACAGTGATAGCCGCCGTCGCCACCGGGGCGATGCCCGGGAGCGTGGGCGTGATAAGAATATCCGGCAAGGAGACCTTTTCGGTAGTCGAAAAGGTCTTTTTTCCCGTTGACGGGAGAAAAAAGCTGTCGGAAGCGGCGGGATACACCGCCCTTTACGGAAGGATAATGGACGGGGATGAGGTCATAGACGACGGCATTGCCCTTGTGTTCAGGGAACCCAGATCCTTTACGGGGGAAAACACCGTGGAGCTTTCCCTGCACGGGGGGAGATATGTGCTTCTCCGGGCGATGGAGGCGCTTATACGGGCGGGGGCAAGACAGGCGGGTCCCGGTGAATTCACGAAGCGGGCGTTCCTGAACGGCAAAATGGACCTTACGGCGGCCGCCGCGGTGATGGAGACCGTGTCCGCCCGGGGGGAGATGCAGCTCAGGGAAGCCGGCGCGAGACGCCGGGGAGAGATGTTCAGGAAAATATCCGCCCTGAGAGAGAGGATAACGGAGCTTTGCGCCCACGCCGCCGCCTGGTGCGATTTCCCGGACGAGGACGTGGAGGAACTTACCGGGGAAAGAGCGCTGGAAGAGCTTGAGGAAATACAAAACGGGATCTCCCGCATGACGGCCTGCGCCCACGAGGGGATATCCGTAGCGGAGGGCGTGCGCGCGGTGATATGCGGACGCCCCAACGTGGGAAAATCCACGGTGATGAACCTGCTTTCCCGGGAGGAAAGGTCGATAGTCACCCCCGTGGCGGGAACCACCAGGGACGTGGTTGAGTCCGCGGTGAACGTAAAGGGGATTACGCTCCTTCTCGCGGATACCGCAGGGATAAGGGAGACTGCGGACCCGGTGGAAAAGCTGGGGGTGGAAAGGTCGAAAAGCCGTGCGGAGGACGCGGCGTTCCTGCTGGGCGTGTTCGACGTTTCCGCAGAGCCGGAGGAAGACGATATTCTTCTGCTGGAAAGCATGGCGGGGCGTCCGGGGCTTATCCTGCTGAATAAAAAAGACCTGGGGATTGATCCCGGCTGGAAGGAGACGGTGGAAAAAACCGGCCTTGAATACGTTACGGTATCGGCATCCGACAGCGGGAGCAGGGAGACTGTGGCGGACGGCATACTCGCCGCCCTGTCGGTGACGGGAGAAGAGCTGGACGGAGGGATCCTCGCCACGGCCAGGGAGCTGGAAGCGGCTCAGCGGGCGCTTTCCGCGGCGGAGGACGCCATCGCGGCGGTAAAGGCGGGTTACACCCCGGACCTTATGGCGGTATGCCTTGAGGACGCTCTTTCCGCGCTGGGGGAGATAACCGGGGAGACCGCGTCGGAATCGGTGATAGAAAAGGTCTTTGAAAATTTCTGCGTGGGGAAATGACCGGGCAGGTGTATGGGGTAAAAATCCCGCGCCTGAAACGAGGGTGTGTGCGT
>CASDVX010000048.1 GCA_949284545.1 uncultured Eubacteriales bacterium | reverse complement strand
TCGGTGGGTTCTCCGGTGACGTTTCCGTCCCCGTCAATCTCGGCATCCGAACAGAGAGCCATGCCCGTGGCAAGCAGCTTTTCGTCCTCACCGTAATGTTCCACCACGGTCATTTTGTTCTGAGTAAGGGTGCCGGTTTTGTCCGAACATATCACCTGAGCGCAGCCGAGGGTCTCGACCGCCGTGAGTTTGCGTATTATGGCGTTTTTCCTTGACATGTTGGTCACGCCCATGGAAAGCACTATGGTGACCACGGCCACGAGGCCTTCGGGTATCGCCGCCACGGCCAGGGACACCGCGGTCATGAACGAAGCGAGGGAAAGCTCCGCAGTTATGGGCTCACCTTTTATCAGGCATTCTATAAGATTGAAGCCGAAGATGAAAACGCAGATGCATATCACGAGCACGGAAAGGATCTTGGAAAGCCCCGCCAGCTTTTTCTGAAGTGGGGTGAGCCCCTCCTCCGCCTTGGAAATGGCGTCGGCTATCTTGCCCATTTCGGTGTTCATGCCCGTGGCGGTGACCACGGCCCTGCCCCGTCCGTACACCACAGTGCTTCCCATATACGCCATGTTCTTACGGTCCCCGAGAGGTATATCGCCGTTTGTGTCGGAAGGCGTCCGGGTAAGCTTTGACACCGGAAGCGATTCGCCCGTGAGAGCGGATTCTTCTATTTTCATGGACGCGCACTCGAAAATACGGCAGTCGGCCGGAACCGCGTCGCCGGCTTCGAGCACTATAACGTCGCCGGGCACGATCTCCTCGCTTTTAACCACCTCGAGCTTACCGCCGCGTATGACCTTGGATGTTGCCGCGGCCATCTCCTGCAGCGCGGCTATGGCGGATTCCGCCTTGTTTTCCTGTACAAGCCCCAGCACCGCGTTTGCGGCTACCACGAACAGGATTATGAAGGTATCGTACGGTATCTCGGAGGAGAGCACGTCGAGAAGCGCAGACACAGCCGCCGCGCAGAGCAGGATTATTATCATCGGGTCCGCAAGCTGCTTTAAGAGACGTTTCAGAAGCGGTTCCTTTTTCGCCTCCTTGAGCTTGTTTTTGCCGCATGAAGCGAGAAGCTCTTCCGCACGCCGGGAGGAAAGCCCCTCCTCAGACGAACCGAGACTCTCGAATACTTTTTCCGCAGGTTCAAGATGATACTGCATTTACATTACTCCTTAGTAAAATTTATCCGCCGGATTTCTCTTCCCGCGGGACGGGTGAAACCGGACGGTAACCTTTCCGCAGGATCACTGTTTCAGCATCCCGCAGCCGCCGCGGGTTAAAATATGCGTCCGCCGGACGCACGTTGCCGTGAAAGCCGGGCAATCCCCGTACGCGCGCAAAAACATCACCTGTCCCGTATGGCGTCGATGGGCTTCTTGGACGCTATGCGCTTTACCGGTATAAAACTTGCGACAGCCGCCACCAGAATACTTATTGCCAGCACGAGAAGGATCTGACGCAGACCGAACCCGAGAACAGTGATAAGCAGTCCGGCGCCGTTGCGTATCACGCCGTTTATCCATTCCGTAATAAGGAAGAGGCCTAAAACGGTCAGGACGAAGTTTATCATGGCGATGGTAAAGCTCTCGGAAAAGAATATGCGGAAAACGTCGTTCCCCCGGGACCCGATGGCGCGAAGTATTCCGATCTCGCGCTTCTTATGGGTGATGGAGGCGGATATGAAGTTAGACAGGAGCAGCGACGCAAAGACCGCAAACCCGATACCTATATACAGGAAGACGGTTGAAAGGGTGGTGAACAGCGAGTCAAGCAGCTCAAGCTCGTAGGCCACGGGGTTGCACAAAGAGTATTTCGTGCCCGTGTCGCCGTATTCCTCGCCAGTGAACCTGACGAGATTGCGTATATCCCTCTCGGATTCCGGCATGGAGGCGGCGGCAAAGGAATATTTCGCGGATATGGACGAAAACATCGCGTCCGCGTCGCCGTCGCTGAAGAACACGGACTTCGGGGAGATCTCGTCCCGGTCGTCGTACAAAGCCGCGACGGTGAACCGGTACTCCGTATTTCCCGCCGAAAACTCGAATTCCACATCCTTAAGAAGTGAAAGTATTGAATCGACGTCGTCCGGGGAAAGCTCCGAAACGCTTCCGGAAAAAGCGATATCGTAGGCGACGGAAAGGGGAAGGACCGTCTCAAATCGGGTGAAATCCGCTGCCTCTCCGTCAGGGAAAATAAGTTTTTCCGGATCGAGCTCGGATATCCTGCCGGCGGAGCCCAGATAACCGTACATGATATACCCGTCCGCATTCAGGCCCGATACCTCGCAGTTGAGGACTGCGGTATCTGAGGTCAGGGCTTTCATATAATCCCCGCTCACCATTATGACACGGCTGAAACTGTAGCTCTTAATATATGAAAACTCGTTCTGTAGCGCATACTTGAGCAGAAGATCCGCGGCGGTGTCGCCGGGGTCTGTCTCATACGCCGGGGCGTATCTGTCTATGTCCACGTGAGTATCCACTATGCCGACTATCCTGTGCCCGAAAACGGTTCTGCCGATGAGTTCCTCCGGAGAAGACACGGCTTCGGGCTTCGGGACACCGTCCGCGTTGCCGGAGAGATACGGGTCCGCGTCGGCATAGCCGTAGTTAATGAACGTCTGCGCCAGATACAGAGAAATGGCGATCTCGTCCGCGTCTCCCTCGGGAAGCCGGCCCGCCGTGAGGCTCATGCCCGCGTCCTCAAGGACGCCGGCGTCCACCGCAGCGTATCCGGAGAAGGAAGTACTGTATACGGAATCATAAGAAACCCCGGCGGGGTTATCGGAATATTTTTGCCCAATATAATCGTCAAAAGACAGATCCCCCTGATAGTATCCGTAACCCGCCAAAGGCGACCATACTCCGTTAAACCGTATACCCGTTTCCCTGAAAAGGTCGTCAAGGTCATCTTCGCTCAAAAGCTGGGGCACAAAATAGAAAAAGTCTTTGTCGGCTCCGTAATACTGTTTAACGGATTTTTCCACCGACGCGTATCCTATTTGGGAATCCACTATCGAGTCGGTGCAGGTACTCACGTAGTCGTAGGAGCCGAAGGTATCCGCCAGACCGAAAAGCACAAACGCCACGCAGGACAGCAGTATGGTGAAAGCGAGGCGGACCTTCTTGAATTTGAGGCTGCTCACGCCTATCCTGTAAGCAAAACGCATGGGCAGGCGCGACCTTATCAGCTTGAAATCCCCGGCCTTAGCGGGAACTATCCTGCTCTCGTCGGTGGCGGTCGCTTTTCTCGCCGCGCGGTAAGCCGCGGGCAGGGAAATGGAGGCCTCTGTTTCGAGAGCCTGTATATATGCGTTTATTTTTTCAAGGTCATCCTGAGTGAGGCGGTATTTTGCAGGCACGGTAACGGTGTTCCCGTCAAAGGACAGCCCGGCGGCTTCTTCCGGGACGCTGTCCGAAAGATATTCCATATCGCTGCTCACGTGACCATCCGACAGCTCTATTATTCTGTCGGCGTACCGCTCGGCGAAATCCCTGTCATGGGAAACCACTATGACAAGCTTGTCGGAGGAAAGCTTTTTGAGAGTGTCCAGGACCTGTCTGCCGGTGACGGAATCCAGCGCGCCGGTGGGCTCGTCGGCCATTATTATCCGCGGATTTTTCACCAGCGCCCGCGCAATGGCAACGCGCTGCTTCTGCCCGCCGGACAGCTCGTTGGGCTTGCGGCTTCCGTATCCGGCAAGATCCACCCGGTCAAGGATGTCGTTTATATCCTTCTCGTTGGCCTTGCGGCCCTGCAGCTCTATAGCCAGACCGATATTGGCGCCCACGGAAAATTCGTCAAGAACGTTGTACTCCTGAAAGATAAATCCCACGTACGTATTGCGGTATGAATCAAAATGCTTCTGCCCGAAGGATTTGGAGGATACGCCGTTTATTATCAGTTCCCCGCCGTCGTATCTGTCAAGACCGCCCAGGAGGTTAAGAAGTGTGGATTTGCCGCTGCCGGATTTTCCCAACAGAAAAACCATGCCCTTCTCCGGGAATTTTATGGACACGTTGTCCAGGGCTTTTACGGGCACGCCCTTTTTGGGCCGGTATATCTTCGTGAGGTTTTTTACTTCAAGCAATCG
>CASDVX010000047.1 GCA_949284545.1 uncultured Eubacteriales bacterium | reverse complement strand
AAGAAGTATTACCTGATGAGTGCGAAGATCTACGCGCAGCGGTTCAGCACGGATTGTTTCAGTGATTATTTTAACGATATGGCAGGAAAGAGCGGTATGGGATTGATGGATTATCTGGAGTACACAACGGAGAAGGCGACGGTAGAGGAATTGAAAATGCAGAACAGCTATTTCATTAACGGACTGTATAAGGACGCCGACGATAGTTCTGCGTGAAATGTAATGTAAATGAGCGTCGGCGCTCCTTGTACGGCGCAAGGAGGTCAAATTATGCCATATCCGAGATGTAAAGTCTATTCGGACGGCAGCCATTACATTGCCATTCCGCACACCACGCGACCGTATAAGCCGCGAAGGAAGCCGAAAGAGGAGGTGATCACCGTATCGGAGGAAAGTACGGAATTGCAGGGACAGGCGGAAAACAGCGCGCCCTCGCTTGGGGACGCGCCTATTCCGCTTGATAAAAATAATCATGAAGATAGAGAAACTGAGCAGGCTGACAGCGGTAGTGAAAAAGAGGATACGTCCGTAGAAAAACAGGGCAGGGAAAGACGGATGACTCGCAAGGAGCTGTTCGAAGAACTCTACGAGAAGAACATAAATCTTTCCCGACGGCAAAGGCGGAAGGCGGTGCTTAACGGTATGCGGACGTATTTCAAATCTGAAGAGGCGGTGCAGAATTATGTGACAGCTCAGTTTGAACGGAAACTCCGTAATCTGATTGCCCGACGGCTTAGAATGACGCGAAAGGTGAATTTACAGGACTTCAATTTTTTCGTAACTTTAACGTACTCGGATGAACTGCATACGGAGAAAAGTTTTAAAGCAGGGGTGGAAAGCTGTCTGCGGAATTTCTGTAATAGGAGAGGCTGGAAGTATATAGGGGTATGGGAGCGGTCGCCGAAGAAAAAGCGCCTGCACTTTCACGGAATATTCTATATCCCCGAAGGTACGATGCCGGGGACAATGCTTGATGTAGAGGACTATAACTTTAATACACGCAAAAGGCAGATAACGCATCAGAACACATATTTTAACGAGCGGTTTGGGCGTTCGGACTTTGAAGATTTGGATAAGGATAACGTAGGGAGCGCTGTGGCTTATATCGTGAAGTATATAGAGAAATCCGGAGAGAAGCTGGTGTATTCGGGCAAACTGCCGCAATTCTTTCTGTCGGATATTATGGATGAGGATGTTGTTTGTCCTTGCGGGCTGGAAGATAAAAAACTATTGCTCTACGATGACTTCGGTTGCTGGGACGAAGGCTGTTATATGGGAACGGTAAGCAAAGACGTGATAAGGCAAATGCCGAAAAGCAACTGAAATCCGAATGTGCAAATACGGTATAAAAAAGGGAATAACAGTTTCGGAATGCGCGCGGCAATCGCCAAGCAGGTTCGCGGCGATGCCGCGCTCCGAACTGTTCCGCTTTTTCGTATTTCAGTCGGTTCAGGTTGCGAGGCGTGTGCTTGTCTCGGCGGCGCGTCAGCGCCGCCGACTTGTATCAAAGACAAGCACACGCCTCGCTCTCACAGGGGACAAAAAGGTAATCTGAGGTCATCTCAAAGTACACGGTAAAAAGTGC
>CASDVX010000046.1 GCA_949284545.1 uncultured Eubacteriales bacterium | reverse complement strand
TACGACGAACAGTATGAGGAGTACGTTCTCCCCGCGCTCGAGGAGGAATTCGGCGAGAATATCCGCGTAAAGTACAAGGTCACCGATGAGGATGAGCTCTCCGAAAGAAAGATGGAGGATCTCAGGGATTATCTCAAGGATACCTACGACGTTTCGAGAAGAGACATTAAAAAGGCCTATGAGGTTGAGATAGAGGCCACTATCATAGGCGACAAGGACGAGGACACCGACTCCATGGACTGCGTTGTTGTGAATATCGCGGGCAAATGGTATATGCTTTCTGAGGACTACTCCTTCCTGATTTACTGACGATTCGGAAACAGGGAAAAATCAAACACAAGCCGGAAAGGTCCGCCGCATATCGGCGGGCCTTTTGACTCTGCATACGCACGCCGTCGGGGCGGCAGGCCTGCTTCGGAGGCCGACATGGGAGGAGAGGACAATTATTTGGGTTTTGCCAGTTTTGCTATTGAAAAAGCAGGTAAAATTTGCTACAATACCATCAATAAAAAGTGTACGGAGGTCTGAAAAATGACGGTAGACGAGCGATACGCCCGCTGGCTCGAGAGAACCGCGGACAACAAGGAAATAAACGACCAGCTCAGGGGGTACGACGAAAAGACCAAAAGCGACAGCTTTTACCGGGATCTGGAGTTCGGCACCGGCGGACTGCGCGGTAAAATAGGCGCAGGACCTAACAGAATGAACGTTTACACGGTGGCTCGCGCATCCCAGGGGCTTGCCCGGACGGTGGGCAAGGGCGGCAGGATCGCCATAGCGTACGACAGCCGCATCAAGTCGGACGTGTTTGCCCGCACCGCGGCGTCAGTGTTCGCGGCGAACGGGATAACCGCCTATATATTCAGGACCCTTATGCCCACGCCGACCCTGTCCTTTGCGGTGAGGGAGCTTAAGTGCGACGCGGGCGTGGTGGTCACGGCCAGTCACAACCCGGCCGTTTACAACGGCTACAAGGCCTATGGGCCGGACGGGTGCCAGTTCACTCTGGAACTCGCGGAAAAGACCCTTCAGAACATTCTGGCCACCGACGAATTCGACGGGGTGAACTCCGTGGACTTTGACGAGGGAATAAAGAACGGCAGCATAGTTTACATAGACGACAGCCTGCTTGAAAAATTCATCGATAACGTTACCGCCCAGCTTCTTCAGCCGGGCCTGCCGGCTGCGGTGGGACTCAAGGTGGTTTATTCACCCTTTAACGGCACGGGAAACGTGCCCGTGCGCAAAACCCTTGACAGAATGGGGGTAAAATGCAGCGTCGTCAAGGAGCAGGAGCTTCCCGACGGGAATTTCCCCACCATACCCTATCCTAATCCGGAGATACGCGAAAACTTCAAACTCGCCGAAGAACTCGCGGTCAAGCTTCAGCCTGATCTGCTTCTGGCCACCGACCCGGACTGCGACCGTGTGGGCATAGCCGGGCGCAACAGGGACGGTTCGTTTACCCTCATGAGCGGCAACGAAGTCGGTCTTATGCTCATGGAATATATCCTCTCCACCAGAAAGGCCATGGGCACGCTTCCCGAAAGACCTGTGGTGATAAAGACCATCGTCACGGCGGATCTTGCCTACGAAATAGCCAAAGAATACGGCGCAGAGATAATAGACGTGCTCACCGGGTTCAAATTTATCGGCGAGCAGATGTCGTCCCTTTCTGCGAAGGGAGAGGGAGACAGGTTCGTTCTCGGCTTTGAGGAGAGCTACGGATATCTCGGCGGCCTTTACGCAAGGGACAAGAACGCGGTGTTTGCGTCGGCGATGATATGCGAGATGGCGGCGGACCTGAAAAAGAAGGACATAACCATCCCTGAGTTCATGGAGAGCATATACAAAAAGTACGGCTATTGTCTGCATGAGCTTCTCAATTTCGGCTTTGAGGGACAGAGCGGCATGGAAAAGATGAAGCGCATAATGAAGGCGTTCCGCGACGCGGCGTCAGACGGATTCGCCGGAGAAAAGGCTGTGGGCTTCGCCGACTATGCGGAGAGCCGTAAGGTGGACATCGCCAGCGGCAAAGAAGAGACGATAAATCTGCCCAAGTCCGACGTGCTGTGCTTTGAGCTTACGGGCGGCCTCAAGTTCCTTGTGCGTCCCTCGGGCACGGAACCCAAGATGAAAGCGTATCTTGTGTCGAAGGCGCCCACGCTTGAAGAGGCGAAAGTGAACATGGAGCGTCTCAGCAAAGCGGTTACGGACAAAGTGAATTCCGTGGAATAAACGGCGGACGCGGGCCGGGAAACCGGCCCGCAGGATTTTTAAGAAAGGACGGCCTTTGCCGTAGCAGGGCCGGGTTATAAGCTATGAATTGTCCCTATTGCGGCGGCTTTGTGCCGAATGACGACAAAAAGTGCCCGAAATGCGGCAAACGAGTGATAAGAGAGGAAGAATACATACGTATCCTGAGTGACAACAGCGACTATCAGGACCGCATGGAAGCATTCAAGTTCAGGGTCGGACTGGTTCTGAATTTCATTTTTCCGGGCCTGGGGGTATTCGTGAAAACCGGGAACATCACCCTGTTTTTGCTCATGATAGTGCTTTACGGCGGCGGAGTTGCACTGACGGTGTGGACGTTTGTCACCGGAAAGGGAACGCCTCTGGTGATACTCGAGCCTATCGCCATGCATGCGGTGTCCATATGGCTGCTTGCGCGGGAAAACGACAAGTAGCCCGAGACAGCGCAAGACGTTTCCCGCGGGTGTAAAGGGAGTGGACGCATTGAGCGGAAAAAAGAAAGACGAGATGTATTTTTCATATTTGTCTCCGCGTGCGATACGGGCGGAAAAGGCGCTTCGCATAGTGTACGCAGCGCTCATGCTCTGTACGTTCGCGGCCTTTTTTGTCATATCCGTGCTCTCCCCCAACGACACTGAAATGACATTTCTGGGTATGTTGGTATCTGAAACGGCGCTGTTTGTCCTCAGAAGAGGGACGGTGCCGCTTTACGAAATACGGTTTGTGGACAGCAAGAACAAGCCGGAAGCTGAGATCAGGGAGAACGTGGGGTTGTTGGCTGTCGGCATGGCGTTTCTGCTTTTTATAGGTTATGTTATGATGTCGGTAGGCATTGTGAACGCGGTCAGATGGTCGTGAAGCGCGGGCTCCGCCTGCCGGGAGGGTCCCCGAAAGCGGCGTGCTTTCGGGGACCTGATATTTTAGGGGAAAAAGACATCCGGAAGGAGAAAGATATGGATAATACCAAGGCACCGTGGCTCAAATTTTACGGAGATGTACCGGCTGAGCTTGATTATCCGGACGTATCAATGTATGAGCTTTTCAGGCGCGCTGCGGAGAAATACCCGCGCTTAACCGCGTGCGAGTACATGGGGGCCGGGATAACGTACTCGTGTCTCAACAGATATGTGAAGCGCTGCGCTGCGGCACTTGTATCCCGCGGGATAGGGCGGGGAGACAGGGTAACCGTATGTATGCCCAACTGCCCGCAGGCGGTGGTCATGTTTTACGCGCTGAATATGACGGGAGCAGTGGCTAATATGATACATCCTCTGTCGGGCGAGAACGAGATAGCGGATTACATTGAATTCAGCGGCAGCAAAGCCGTCCTGATCCCGGATATGTTTTACGGAAAGCTGCAAAATACGGATAAGAAGATATCCGCGGGGCTGATAATCGTGACGGGAATGGCGGACATGCTTCCGCTCCCGATGCGGGCGGCATATGCGCTTACGGCCGGACGGAAAATAAAAAAACCGGTCTTCGGCGGAAAAGTGATAAGCTGGCGGAAATTCATGGCCGGCGGAGAAGATATACTTCCTCCGGAGGATATTTCCGGCGGGGAGGACGTGGCCGCCATACTTTACAGCGGGGGCACCACAGGCACCACAAAGGGAATAATGCTCACAAACATGAATTTCAACGCCTGCGCGATGGGCACCGCCGCTTTGGGAGACTGTATAGAGGCGGGTAAAAAGCTGCTGGCGATAATGCCGGTATTCCACGGTTTCGGGCTTGGAGTATGCGTCCACACGGCGCTGATATCCGGAGGTACGAGCGTACTGATACCGCGGTTTAACTCATCGGAATTTGTCAGACTTCTGGGCAGAAAGCGTCCCGCCTATATAGTGGGAGTACCCACGCTTTTTGAAGCGCTGCTGAGAAACGAAGAAGCTCAAAAGCTGGACCTTTCGTGTCTGATGGGGGTGTTTTGCGGCGGGGACAGCCTTTCGCCCGAGCTGAAGGAGCGTGTGGATGCTTTCCTTGCGTCTCACGGTTCAAAGGAGCAGATACGGGAAGGGTACGGTACCACCGAATGCGTGACGGCTGTATGCCTTACCCCTAGGTTTTCACACAGAAGGGGGAGCATAGGCGTGCCTTTCCCGGATACACTTTTCCGTGTGGTAAGGCCCGGGACGGACGAGACTCTGCCATACGGTGAAGAAGGAGAGATATGTGTAAGTGGTCCCACCGTGATGAAAGGGTATCTCAATAAGCCGGAGGAGACGGCAAAGGCGCTCAAAACCGGCTCAGACGGAAGAGTGTGGCTGTACACGGGGGATTTGGGAACGATGGATTCCGACGGCTTCGTGTATTTCCGCCAGAGGCTCAAGCGTGTGATAGTCACCAGCGGGTTTAATGTGTACCCCTCTCAGGTGGAAAGCGTGATAGACGCGCACCCGTCGGTGAGCATGAGCACGGTCATAGGGGTCAGGGACGACTACCGTATGCAGAGAGTGAAAGCCTTCATAGTTCCCGCCGATGGGGTGGTACCCACTCCTGAGCTTGAGGAATCCATAAGAGCTCACTGCATGAAGAACATGGCTAAATACGCGGTCCCCAGAGAATTTGAATTCAGGACGTACCTGCCGAAAACGCTGGTGGGAAAGATCGCGTACAGGGAACTGGAAAAGGAAGAGGAAGAAAAATTTACGGGCAAACAGGCGCAGCCGTGACGCTTCACGCCGGGTATACGGACGGAAGACGGATCGTTTTTCGGAGCGTCGTGCCCGTCGGCAGCCGTGCCGCACGGCCGGGAAGGAGTACGGCCGTCCCGCTGCACCTGAAATTGCATTAGGTACAAAAGGCCGTGCAGCGGACCGGCACTTGAAAAGAGTCCCAACGTGTGGTATAATGCAATATAACCTTTGATTGCGCCGCCGTATGCATGGCAAGAGAGACAGGGCGGGGGAATAAAGCACCCGTTTGGGGAGGTATCGTATGGGAGCCGGTGAAAATGGCGCTGCCTGCTGGGAGAAGAAATTTCAAGTATGCGAATTTGCGTATCCCGGAGGAAACGGTCTTTTGAAGTACCACCTTTATGTTCCGGAAAACATTGAAGGCAGGCTGCCGGTCGTGCTTTTCCTTCACGGAGCCGGAGAGCGTGGGGACGATAACGAAAAACAGCTTACGAAGGGTTTTCCTCCCCATTATTTCGGCTCAGGGAGCTATGAAAAGTACCCGGCGATCATTGTCGCGCCGCAGTGCCCGGAAGACAAGCGATGGGTGGAAACGGACTGGGGAAGGGGTTCGTATGATATGGCCGAAACCGGGGAGAGTGCCCTGCTCAGAGCCGTCTTTGAGCTTACGGAGCATCTCTGCAGGACGCTGCCGGCGGATACGGACAGGGTGTATGTGACTGGTATATCCATGGGCGGGTTCGGTACATGGGACATTGCGGTGAGGCATCCGGAAATGTTTGCCGCGGCGCTCCCGGTCTGCGGGGGCGCGGATCCGCGGGAAGTACACAGGATGTGCGGGATACCGACGCTCACATTCCACGGCTCGGACGACGACGTAGTCCCGGCAGGCGGCACGGAGGCCGCGGTCGTGGCTCTCGAAAAGGCAGGCGGCCGGGTGAGGTTTGTGGAGTATCCGCCGGGCCTCGGACACGGTTGCTGGGACGCCGCCTACGGCGACACGGACACTTTCAGCTGGCTTTTTTCAAACAGAAAGGGGAAGATATAAAATGAACGTGATGAAGAGAATTGTATCCGCTGCGGCGGCCGCCGCCGTCTGCTGTACCTTCGCAACGGGCGCGTTTGCGGAAAAATTTGTGGAGGCCCCGGCTTCAAACCCCGCGGATAAAGCTCTTGCGGACGAGTACAGGGCCCTTTTCTCCTATGAGGAGATCACCGCGGAAGGATATTCGGTGACGCTTCCTTACAGGTTGTACGTCCCGGAGGATTACGACCCCAATTACGCCTACCCCGTGGTGCTGTTCCTCCACGGAGCCGGTGAGAGCGGCGGAGATAACGAAAAGCAGCTCAACGTGGGTATGATGACGCCGTTTTTTGAGGAAGGCTTTTACAAGAAATTCCCGTGCATAATAGTAGCGGCGCAGGTTCCCAACGAACCCACAGGGACAACGGGCGAATGGGTGAACGTGAGCTGGAAAAGCGGAAGCTATGAAATAAAAGATATGGACGAAACAGGTCCCACCTTCACCGAGGAGATCCAGCTTGCGAAAAAGGCCGTAGAGAAGACCGCAGAGGATTATAACGTGGACGCCAGCAGGATATACGTGACGGGAATATCCATGGGCGGATACGGCACATGGAACATAATAACCCATTACAGCGATTATTTTGCGGCCGCGATGCCCATATGCGGCGCGGGAGACCCGTCCAAGGCGGAGTATCTCATGAATATGCCCATATGGTGCTTCCACGGAGATGAGGACACGGCGGTTCCGGTGTCCGGCTCCAGAGATATGTATAACGCCATAACGGAGCTGGGCGGCACGAAGATAAACTATACAGAATGGACCGGAACGGGTCACGCGTGGCTTCCGGCGTACTACAGAGAGGACGTCTGGCAGTGGCTCTTTTCCCAGAGCAAGGAGACCGTGGACGTGTCGCCTGTTTCGGATATGGTGGAAAAGCTCAAAGGGACTGATACCTCGGGCATGACCGAGGAAGACAGGCAGAAATTTGAGTATGCCCTGAACTTCGCTGACATGGTGATAAACGGTTCCGTACATACCTCGGCTCTGGTAGACAAGGCGATGAGCCTGCTCAATGAAGCGGAGACGATGGCGGCGGCAGGGGAAAACCAATCTTCCGTATGGATGATAGTGGGTATCTCGGCGGGGGCGGCAGTGATAATCGCGGCCGTGGCTGTCGTGACAGCGGTAGCCGTCAGACGCAGGAAAAAAGCGGCGGGCGCGGGTGAATAAGAACACATCGGCGGAGCATGCGCGTATGTCTCCGCCTAAAAGGAGGACCGGCGTGAAAGCCGCGTATGCAACTCTCGGCTGCAAGGTCAGCCAGTATGAAACGCAGGCGATGCGTACCGCGATGGAGGAAAGGGGCTTTGAAACGGTCCCGTTTTCCTCCGCGGCGGACGTATACGTCATAAATTCCTGCACGGTCACGTCTACGGGAGACAAAAAATCCCGTCAGATGGTCCACCGGGCAAGGAGGACCAACCCGGACGCGGCGGTGGTGCTCTGCGGGTGTTTCCCGCAGGCGTCGCCGGAAAAGGCGGAAGAGGAAAAATGCGCGGACATAATCTGCGGCACGGCGGACAGGCTTAAACTTCCGGATATGGTGGAAAAATTTCTCTCCGAACGTGAACGGATAGTCAGGGTAAAAAAAGATATCCGCCACGAATCCTACGAGCCGATGCGGGTGGACAGGCTGGACGAACACACCCGGGCATATATAAAGATTGAGGACGGCTGCGACAGGTTCTGCAGCTACTGCCTTGTCCCGTTCGCCCGCGGGAACGTGAGAAGCAGGCCGATAGACGACATAAAAAGGGAAGCCGCAGAGCTTTTTAAGAACGGGTACCTTGAAGCGGTGCTTATAGGGATAAACCTTTCGGCCTATTCGTGGGACGGACACGACCTGGCGGACGCGGTCCAGGCCGCGGCTGATTCGGGGATACCCAGGATCCGGCTGGGATCTCTGGAGCCGGATCTTCTCACGGAAAAGATGCTTTCGCAGCTTGCCGGCATCCCGGGATTCTGCAGGCAGTTTCACATATCCCTGCAAAGCGGGAGCGACAGCGTGCTTCGCCGCATGAACAGAAAATATTCGTCAGAGGAATATGCCGCGCTTACGGAAAAGATACGGGTTCTCATGCCGGACGCGGCCATAACCACCGACATAATGGTGGGATTTCCCGGAGAAACCGAGGAAGAATTCGGGGAGACGGCGGCGTTTGCCGAAAAGATAGGCTTTGCTTCGGCTCACATATTCGTGTATTCGCCGCGCCCGGGCACTGCTGCAGCTTCCATGGCGGGCAGGGTACCGCCCGAAATCGGAAAGCGCAGAAGCAGGAAACTATCCGAAACAGTTGAAAAATCGGCAGAGCGACGGAGAAAGTGGCTGGTCGGTCGTTTTGCAACGGTTCTTGCGTTGGATTTTGACGGAGAAAACACGCTGTGCATAGCCGAAGACGGAACAGAAACGCTTGTAAAAGGAAAACAAAACGGCATACTTTATGTGAAATATACAGAAGAAAAAGGCGGAAACATGGTTGCGGAAAGGACGGAATAGCATATTGTTGGCATAAACCCGCACTGCCGCGGGAATACTGTTTTCATCCGGTTAAAAAGGAGATACTGAGATGAAACAGGATGACAAGCTGCTGGGGTATATCCATCAGAACGCCAAGATGGGAACGGACACCATAGGATATATGGTTAAAGTGACCAACGATATTCCGTTTAGAAAGGTACTTGAAAGTCAGCTTAACGATTATCAAGCCATAGTTGACGAGGCGCAGAGCCTTTGCCAGCAAAAAGGAGATCAGGTGGCGGCGGTGCCGGAAATGACCGTAAACGCTACGCGCGCCATGATGAAGATGAGCCTTTTGAAGGACGACTCGGTGCAGAACATGGCGAAGCTTTTGGTTAAAGGTTCCACTAACGGGGTTATAGAGATAACGCAGCACTTAAAGGAGTGCGGCGAAGCGGACAAAAGCGCGGTGGATCTGGCTAATAGGCTTCTTAAAACAGAGCAGTCGAACATCGACCAGATGAAGGCGTATCTTTGAGCCGCGCCCAGGCAGGGCGCACCAAAACGCACGAATAAAAACGCCGCCGCAATAAAGCGGCGGCGTTTTGCCGTATGCTGATGAGATGGGAGATCAGTTCTTGCTATCCGAAGATTTGCCTTCAGAGGGACCGGAGGTCGGCGCCTTCCGCTTTTTTGTCATCACAAAGCGGTACAGAAGCATTCCGCCGATGCTGCACAAAGCGGTTACGCCGAAAACAAGCGCGGCTTTGAGGAACTCTCCGTTTATGAGAGCGTCACCGCAGACGGTGGTGGCGAGTATGGCCGGGGTTCTGGCTACTACGCATATTATGAGGAATGTTTTCAGACTCATAGGGGTCAGCCCTATAAAATAATTAAAAACGTCTTTCGGCGTCCCGGGTATGAGATAAAGAATGAATACCAGGAGATTGAGCCGTCTGGAATCGTTGATAAATGACAGAGACGCGATCTTTTCGCGGGAAACAAAGGCCTCCGCAAGCTCAACGCCGAATTTCCGCACAAGTATGAATACAATTGCCGAGCCGATCGCAGCCCCTATAAGGCAGATGACGGCGCCCTCTATCCCGCCGTAGCAATACCCCGCGGCAAGTTCCACTACCCCGCCCGGGATAAGGGAAATTATCACCTGCAGGACCATGATCCCCACAAGAGCCGGCCTGCCCCATATACCGTCCTCCGCCCACGAACGGAAGCTCTCGGGGTCGTCGAGAAAGGCCACCAACGGCTTCCCGATGAACACCGCCCCGAGTACCATAAACAGGATAAGCGCGGCGAGCGATACGAGGGCCACAGTACGCCGCCGGCGAAGGTATTTTTTGTCGTCGTCCATTGCTCCGCTCCTTTTCGTGCCTTTATCCGAAACCTGTCCGTAAAAGTATAGCACATCAAAAGCCGTATGTCACCAACTATTTCCCGTGATTATTTCCCGCGGCGGGAAATGTGCCCGGAGACGGAGAATCAGCCGATAAAATCCTCGGCTTTTGACATTGCCTCTTCCAAAGACGAGCAGTATATCCCGCGTGAGAGGAGGTCTCTGTCGTATTCGGACAGCACCGATGCCGGGATGTCAAACACCTTGTACGGCTCCGGCTCACCTATGCGCTTTATGGCGATGAAACCGTCGTACACCGTGAGAAGGAATCCTGCGGAATAGCTTTCGGTCTGAGACGTGACCGCAGAAGGAGCAATGTACTCTTTTATAGACGTCATCAGAGACGCGGCGAGGACGCATACAAACGCGCAACTGATAAGCGCAAGAACGATCAGGGAATACTTTTTCACGTCGCCTTTCAGTCCTTTTCGGGATATGTAGCCGTGTATGGCGGAAAGTTTCGGTCAGGGCTAATATTCCCTTCTCCGGCGGGATTATGTAAAAACATTGCAAAAACGCGGTATGGCGGTTGCAAAAATGATAAAAATAACATATAATAAAAGCCGTGGCGCCGACGTGCTCATGCGTCGGCAGCGAACGGACAGGCAGAAACAGGACACGCAAAGTGCGTAGAGCGGCGGACGGAAGCGAGGTTAAAGGACAATGAACGTTGGAAAAGCACGCAGCTCAAAAAAGAACAGGTCGCAGTCTGCGGAAAAAGGACGGGCGGCGGCGGGCAAGGTGGCGGTCTCTTTCGGGAGAATGCTTGCAACCGTGCTGCTGATATGCGTCCTTGCGGGCTGCATATGCGTTTGCGTAATTATCGCATACATTATGAGTTTTGCAGACAGCAAGCTCGGGATACCCCTTGAAAATCTTGCACTCGACTACACCAGCTCGGTGTATGCTTACAATGAGGAAACCGGCGACTACGAGATAATAGAGCACCTTTATTCGGAGGAAAACCGTATATGGGCCGATTTTGACGAGATACCGAAAGATCTCAGGTATGCGTTCATCGCCGTGGAGGACCAGAGGTTCCTTGAGCACGACGGAGTTGACTGGAAACGCACGATACTTTCCTTTGTGAACCTGGTCATACCCATATATGAGGGCAAGCCGGGAGGTTCTACTATAACGCAGCAGCTGATAAAAAATATAACGGGTGATGACGACGTCCGTATTGACCGTAAGATCCGCGAGATAATGCAGGCCATAAATCTTGAAAAGGAATACGATAAGGACGAGATAATTCTCGCTTACATGAACACGATATTCTTAGGCGCAAATTCGAGCGGGGTGCAGGTGGCGGCAAATACCTACTTTGACAAGGACGTGAGCGAACTCACGCTTGCCGAGTGTGCCTGCATAGCAGGTATAACCCAGAACCCCACCAAGCTCAACCCGTTTGAGAACCCCGACCTTAACCGCACACGTCAGCTCTACGTTCTGAGCAAGATGCTGGAGCTGGGGTTCATCACCCGGGAGGAGCATGACGCGGCGGTGGCGGAAAAGATGGTCTTTGCGGAGGAGCAGTACAATTCCGAGCTTGCCTCCAAGCAGAGCTTTTTCGTGGACGAAGTCAGACGAAACGTGGTAGAGGATCTCTGTGAAAAGCTGGGCTGGGAGGAGACCTACGCCAAGACGCAGCTTCTCACGGGCGGATACAGCATTTATACTACGTTTGACAGCGATATACAGCAGATGATGGACGAGGTCTACGCCGATCCCGACACGTTTTCACGCTACGACGGGCTTCCCGAGGAGGGACAGCCTCAGTCTGCCATGATAATCATGGAATTTGACGGCAAGGTGCTGGGCGTTGTGGGAGCAAGAGGCGAAAAGACCTATGACATGAGTCTTAATTACGCTACCATGACCATGAGGCAGCCGGGTTCGTCCATAAAGCCGCTCACGGTTTACAGTGTGGGAATAGAAGAGAACGAATTCACCTATTCTACGGTTTTTGACGACCACAACCTTAAAACGGACGAGAATTGGACGCTTTACGGGATATGGATGCCTAAAAACTCGTACTCGGTATTCCGCGGCAAAATAAACGTATGCGAGGCTATAGCAAGGTCCTGCAACACCATAGCGGCGCAGATAGTGGTGGATTGGAACACACCGGAGCTTTCCTTCCAGTATGCCACGGAAAAATATCATCTTGACACTCTGGTGAAATCCAAGACCGTGAACGGAAAGAAATTCACAGACTGCGCCGCGGCGCCCATGACCCTCGGCGCTCTCACCGACGGAGTGATATTGGAGGACATGGCGGCCGCTTACGCTTCCTTCACGAACGGAGGATATTACAGCGAGCCGTATTATTACACCGAGGTAAAGGACGGGTCCGGGAAAACCGTTCTCCAGCACACGGACGAGAGCGAGAGGATCATTTCAGAGGAAACGTCGTATATAATGAGCAAACTGCTTGAGTATAACGTGACGTTTTCGGCAGGAACCTGCCGCGGTATGAGGCTGACGAACATGACCGCCTGCGGTAAAACAGGCACCACCGATGATAACAAAGACAGATGGTGCATAGGCTTTACCCCGTATTATCTGGGCGGAGTTTGGACGGGATATGAGGATTACAGCACGTCATATTCCATGTCCGTGAACACGTCCGTAGAGATATGGCAGGCGGTGATGGAAAAAATTCATCAGTCAAAAGGACTTGAAAATAAGGTGGTTCAGGAGCAACCGGATTCTGTGGTTACGAGGTATTTCTGCAAGGAAACCGGCCTTATAGCCGGCCCCAATTGTAAGAATACGCAAATCGGGTATTACAAGAGAGGGAATATACCGGCCACCTGCACGCATACCTTTGAACTTATCGACCCGGACGACGTGGTGTCGTCAGACGTCGGGACCTCAGATCCCACGTCCGACGGGATGTCCGGGGCAGTGTCGGACGCGGCGTCGAGCGATCAGGTGATCTCAGACGCGCAGATAAGCGGGACATCATCTCAGACCGAACAGGCGCAGCCGTCCGCCCGAATCGAAACAGTTACGGCGCAGACACCGCAGACGTCATGCGGAGAAAGGCGCAAAAAGAAGTAAAGTAGCGACTAAAAGCTGTATGATGGATACGCGGCATAAAACGGGCCCTTCCGACAATCACGGAAGGGCCCGGACTTTTTACTGCGTTCATTGGGGCGTTATTCCTGTAACGCAGCCTTCTTAATGAAGTATTTCAAACCACAGGTAACACGCTCCGAATATGACCGGCTGATGCAGCAGGTATATCCAAATGGTGTACTTTCCTATGAAATCAAAAAAGGGTATGCGGACTCGGTAGAAAGCGGAGGGGAATTTCCCGTCCCGTATAAATTTACCTGCATATGCCCCGAGAAGGAACATAAACAGCCACGGAAGAAGCGGGAAGTAGTCGGCTGAATAAAAATCTGAGGAAGGAAATCCCAGCCAGTAAAGACCCTCCGCATCATAGGAACCGCCGGAGACACGCAGAAAAGCAAACCACAGGACTATGAGGAGAGGGGGTACAAGCACACCTGCCATAGTCGAAAAGAAGATCTTGTCCAGCACCTTGCCGGCAACCGCCCATATAATCATTGAGGAACCGAGAAGGCTGAGGATGCCGAATCGTATCTGACAGCCGTCAAACAGCACGGGATCTACGGAGGGAAGCAGATAACAGGTGATGACTTCCAGCATTACGCCGAGGCCGAAAGCTGCTAAGCCGCGCCTGAGGTTGTTGTGGGAATACCGGCACGCGACCCCGGAAATGAACACAAAGAGACTCTGGAACATGGGCTGGAGAATATCTCCTACAAGGGAAGAGGCGTATATGTTCCTGCACAGGAGAGCAAAAGCCGACCCGTCGAAAAACGCATAGGTCATGTTGTAAAGAAAGTGATGGAACACCATCAGGAAAATCGCTATACCCCGCAAACCGTCAATTATTCTGACGCGTTGGGGTTTGGCGGACGCGCGGGTACAGGCCGGGGAATCTGTATCTGCAGAAAAAGTCACGGCAGCTTCACACTCCTCGCTCCCTCAAGATGGCTGTCGTCCCACATATATTGTATAACAGGTCCGGATTCGCCGTACACCACCTTGGAAACCGACGCGTTCGTGCCCCATGCAACGGGACGACCGGCGTAGTCGGAAAGCAGCGAACGTATCGCGCATCCGTGGGATACCAGCAGCGCCACGCCGCCGCTGTTTCGCGCAGCCAGAGCGTCGGCGGCCTTCCTCATCCTTGCCGCGACCTCGCCGATGGTTTCTCCACCGCCAACTCTCACAGACGGGTCTCCTGCCTGGAACCCAGCATATTCCTCGGGATACATGTCGCCGAGTCCCTCAAAGTTTTTTCCTTCCCACACACCCGCACTTATTTCACGGACCTCCGGTGAAAAGGAAAGGGGAACACCGGGATGCCGCGACGCTATCGCTTCCGCCGTTTTTCTCGCACGGGTGAGGTCGCTGGAAAGGATCTCGGATATCTGTGCGTCGGCAAAGCGCGCCGCCAGCCTCTCCGCCTGAAGCTTGCCCAGTTCCGTGATATCTCCGTCGGTATGTCCGTGGAATATCCTTTTGAGGTTTCCTTCCGCCTGAACGTGACGCACTATATAAAGAACTGTCATAACCCTGTGTTGCCCGCCGCCCGGGGCGGACCGCTCCTTTCATATTCTCAGATAACGTCATAGTGAACAGCACCCCATCTGTTATTCAGCATACCATACTGTCTGACTTTTGGGGGTCAATTTATGGATTCTCAGACTCTTATTTGAAGCGGCGTACAGCTCACGTCCCGCCTGCCGTTTTTGCATCTTTCATGGTGAGAGAGATACGCTTTTTTACGGTGTCTGCAGACAGCACCCGCACTGTCACTATGTCTCCTACGCTCAGAACCTCCGACGGATGACGTATGAATCTGTCGCAGATCTGTGAAATGTGGAGGAGTCCATCCTCATGGACGCCGATATCCACAAATGCTCCGAAATCGACGATGTTTCTCACGGTTCCCTTAATTTCCATCCCGGGCTTCAGATCCTTCATATCCAGAATGTCGGTCCTGAGAAGGGGCTTCGGCAGCTCGTCTCTCGGGTCCCGTCCGGGTTTTATAAGTTCCGAAACGATGTCGCGGAGAGTAGGGACTCCCACGCCCAGCGCCGCAGCCAGCTCGTTCTCGCCGATGCGCCTGACCTCGTCAGATATCCGCGCGCCGTATTTGCCCGGCTCATAGGGAACGCCGAGTATTGAAAGCAGCTTTTTGGCCACTGCGTAGCTTTCCGGATGTACGGCCGTGGCGTCAAGAGGTTCGCTGCCTCCCGAGACCCGCAAAAAACCGGCGCACTGCTGGTACGCCTTGTCGCCGAGCTTCGGGACGCTGAGCAGCTGTTTCCTCGACGAAAAACGCCCGTTTTCCTCACGGTACGCGACTATATTTTTCGCAACCGTCTTGTTGATGCCGGCCACGTGGGACAGAAGCGACGCGGAAGCAGTGTTCAGATCCGCGCCCACGGAGTTTACGCAGTCTTCCACCACGCCTCCGAGAGCCTCGTCCAGCTCCTTTTGAGGCATATCGTGCTGGTACTGCCCGACGCCTATCGCCTTCGGATCTATCTTGACAAGCTCGGCCAGAGGGTCCTGAAGACGCCGCGCGATGCTTACCGCGCTGCGCAGGGAAACGTCAAACATGGGAAACTCCTCCGCCGCGAGCTTTGACGCCGAATAAACCGACGCGCCGGCTTCGCTCACCACCATGTAGCTCACGTTTCCGCCGAGCTCAGGGAGCAATGAAGCCACAAATATTTCCGTCTCCCTGGAAGCTGTGCCGTTGCCGATGGATATGACCGTTACCCCGTGCTTCCCGACCAGGTTTTTGATCACGGCTTTTGCCTCTTCCGTCCTGCTCTGAGGCGGAGTGGGGTATATGACGGCCACGTCAAGCACTTTGCCGGTGGCGTCCACCACCGCAGTCTTACAGCCTGTCCTGTACGCCGGATCAAGCCCAAGGACGATTTGCCCTTTTACCGGCGGCTGAAGCAGAAGCTGACGCAGATTCACGGCAAACACCTTTATCGCCGCGGCGGCCGCCTTTTCCGTGAGGAAAGAGCGGATCTCCCGTTCCAGCGACGGACGTATGAGCCGGTCAAATGAATCCGCACATGCAAGGCGGACAAGCTCCGAGCAGGCCGAAGCGCCTTTTACCTCAGCGTCTGTAATAAGCCGGACCGCCTGCGCGCGGTCGGTGTCCACAGTCACTTTGAGGATCCCCTCACGTTCTCCGCGGTCGCAGGCCAAAACCCTGTGACCGGCCACGCGGTTGACCGGTTCGGTGAAATCATAATACATGGAATAAACGCCCTTTGCGTCCTTCTTTTGTTCTTCCTCGCCCGCGTGCGAAGAAAGGACGCCGGTACGGAACATGAACGCCCTCAGTACCTTGCGCAGCGATGCGTCGTCGCTGATATCCTCGGCGATTATGTCGCAGGCTCCGTCAAGCGCGTCCTGTGCGCAAAGCACGCCCCTGTCGGCGGAAACATATTCCTCCGCGGCGGCAATGGGGTCTACGGACTCCCTCTGGGATAAAATAAGCTCTGCAAAGGGTTCGAGTCCCTTTTCTCTCGCTACCGAACCGCGGGTACGGCGCTTCGGCCGGTAAGGCCGGTAGAGATCCTCTATTTCGGCCAGAGTGGACGCCGCGGCGACCGCCTCCTCAAACTCGGGAGTGAGCTTTTCCTGATCCCGCACCGAGGACAGCACCTCTTCCCGGCGCTTATCCAGCGAACGGAGGTATTTCAGGCGTTCATCCACCGCGCGAAGGGTCTGGTCGTCCATGGACCCGGTCATTTCCTTGCGGTACCTCGCTATAAAAGGGATGGTATTCCCGTCGTCTATAAGCTTTACGGTGTTTTCCGCCTGAGAAGGCGTAAGAGAGAACTCCTGACGGAGCCTTAAAAGTATATCCATCTGACCGACTGCACCTTTCATCGCCGAAAATATATACGCGATATCTCACGCGCCGAAAACGGCGGAAGTAAATTCTAACGCGCAGATAATGCTGAGCGCACCTGTAGAATTATACAACACGGTCTCCGCCTTTGGCAAGTGCCGCGTTGACAAAACGGAGGCCTGATCGTATAATTTTACCGTTGCAAAACCGTAATCGTGACAGGGAAGGAGTGTCCCGGATGAAGGTGCTCGCATTCGAGCTTAAGAACGAAACAGGGCTGTCTGTTTCCGGAGCGTGGCTGGAGGCGTATGTGATAGGCGGTTACAACAACGTCCGCCGTCCCGGAGTCCTCATATGCCCCGGAGGCGCGTACGCAGGTCTCTGCGCGGACAGGGAAGGGGAATGGATAGCGCTCAATTACAACGCCGCAGGCTATCACGCCGCCGTGCTTCATTACAGCGTGGCGCCCGCAAGGGCTCCGTTACAGCTGCGCGAGGCAGCCGCGGCGGTCAGGCTCATGAAGGAAAAAGCCGGCGAATGGGGCATGATGGATGACGGTATAGCCGTGTGCGGGTTTTCCGCCGGAGGGCACTTGGCGGCATCGCTGAGCACAATGTGGAACTGCGACAGGGTGTTTAGCCGGGAACAGATAGATTCCGGCCTGCACCGTCCGGACGCAGCCGTTTTGTGCTATCCGGTGATAACCTGCGGTGAAAAGGGACACGCGGACAGCTTTTGTAATCTCTGCGGCGGCGATCGTGAACTTGCGGAGCTCTTTTCCGTGGAAAAACGCGTCAACGACCGCACACCGCCGACGTTTCTGTGGCACACCTTCGAGGATGATGTGGTGCCTGTGGAAAACAGCCTGATGTATGCGTGGGCTTTGAAGGAAAATGGCGTGCCCTTTGAGCTTCACATTTATCCCACGGGTGGGCACGGGCTGGGCCTTGTTGCGGACGAACGCGCCTGGACTATACCGCCGTTTAAAAGAAATTACGGCTGGCTGAAGCTGTCGGTGGACTTTCTCAATGAAAAATTTGGGGTAATTTAAAATCGGATATTGACATTTTCACCATATCTGGTATAATACTGATATCAATTCTTATTAAGGTGTATGCTGATGAAGGCGGTAAGGAATACCAGACAGAAGCAGGTGATTGCCGCCGCGGTGGCCGAGCTGGACCATCCGACGGCGTCGGACGTTTTCCGCCGCGCCAGAGAGAGCGTCTCGGACATAAGTCTCGGGACCGTATACCGGGTGCTTTCCAACATGGCGGACGGCGGTCTTGTGAGGCGGGTGAGTTTCTCGTACGGCGAGGATATTTTTGACAAAACGCTCAAGCCGCACTGCCATATCCGGTGCAGGTGCTGCGGGCGTGTGAGGGACGTGCGCCTGAATGACGGTCCCGTGTGGGAGAATATGGTTTCCGACGCGGGGGATTTCACTGTAGAGAGCAGTCATATTGAATTTACGGGGGTCTGCGGCGAATGCAGACGGCTCTGTGAATAAGATGAAAAAAAGGAGAGGAAAAGAAATGGAACTTAAAGGATCAAGGACAGAAGCGAATCTGATGGCGGCGTTTGCGGGGGAATCGCAGGCGAGGAACAAGTATACCTATTATGCGTCGAAGGCGAGAAAAGAAGGATATGAGCAGATAGCGGCGATTTTTGAGGAGACCGCGGCGAACGAGAAGGAGCATGCAAAGATATGGTTCAAGGAGCTCCACGGCGGCGAGGTGCCCTCAACGGCCGAGAATCTCAAGGACGCGGCTGCCGGTGAGAACTACGAGTGGACCGATATGTATGCTGAGTTTGCCAAAGTGGCGAGAGAAGAAGGGTTTACCAGGCTTGCGTATCTTTTCGAAGCGGTGGGAGCAATTGAGAAGGAGCATGAGGCTCGCTATCTCAAACTCCTCAGCAACGTAGAAGGCGGTCTCGTGTTCTCCAAGGACGGGGACACGATCTGGCAGTGCCGTAACTGCGGTCACATAGTCATTGGCAAGAGCGCTCCGGGCGTTTGCCCCGTATGCGCCCATCCCCAGAGCTATTTTGAGGTCAAGGCTTCTAATTATTGATGCCGCGGCCGTACAAGCGCGGCGGTCAACATGCCGCGCAGGTAAAAATAAAAGCTGTGCGTTTCTTCTTGCCGGAAGAAACGCACAGCTTTTTTACGCCGTATTCTTAGGGCTTTTTCAGCCCTGATCTTGAAGTGCGTGAGGACAGCGAATATTTTGAGAGGTAAGAATTGTACATATCATAAAAAGAGCCGTCGGATTGATTTTTTACCATATCCAGATAACTGTGAGTTTCAAAAGTCCCGTGCTGGGATTCGATCATCGCCACCGCCACGTTTGAGCAGTGGTCTGAAATGCGCTCACAGTTGTTGAGGAGATCCGTGAGTATATAACCCATTTCCACCGAACAGTTGCCGTTTTTAAGGCGGGATATGTGCCGCATTTTCATTTCCCCGATGACGGAATCTATCACTTGCTCTAAGGGCTCCACCCTGGAAGCTTTTCTGGTATCGTTTTTCTCGAATGCGTCAACGGTTATTTCGAGTATCTCGGTAAGAGCGTCGAAAAGCACCCTCAGCTCGGACCTGGCCTCGGCAGAAAAATCTATCCGCTTGTTGTGCAGCTCCTCCGCGAGCTTCACCATGTTTGACGCATGGTCGCCTATACGCTCAAAATCGCTGACGGTGTGGAGCATCAGCTCGATTTTCTTGTTGCCGGCCTCGTCCACATCCGAAGAAAAAAGCCTCACGAGGTATGTGCCGAGCCTATCTTCGTATCTGTCAAGCTTTGATTCCACCGCGCGTATTTCCTCGGCGCGTTTTTCAGAAAAGCCGTCGAAAAGTGTTATGGCGTCGGTTACTGCGGATTTGGATACCGCTGCCATCTCGCAGGTGGTGTCCATGGCCTTTGCCACGGCAAAGGCGGGAACGGTAAGAAGCCGCTCGTCGAGATGAACGTCCGCCGTCACGTCGTTGTCGCTTTTGAGGACGAAATTCGCAAACTTTTCCAGTAGACGTGCAAAGGGAGCAAGTATGACGGTGGTGGTCACGTTAAAAATGGTGTGGGCCACGGCTATGGCGAAGGGCGTTATGTACATGGAACTCAGGTCCAACAGATAATTGGCTATGAGGAACGGGATGAAGCAGATTACGGTTCCGGCTATATTGAAGGTGAGATGCACGACCGCGACCTTTTTCGCGTTTTTGCTGACGCCTATGCCTGAGAGCAGAGCGGTGACGCAGGTTCCGATGTTCTGCCCCATTATTATGGGGATAGCCATGGCATATGTCACGGAACCGGTGCCGGCCAGTGTCTGAAGTATACCCACGGAGGCTGCCGAGCTCTGTATGATGCCCGTGAACACCGCGCCGATGAGCACAGCCAGAATGGGGTTTGAGAAAACCGTGAGCAGACTCTGAAACTCAGGCATTTCGGAAAGCGGCGCCATTGCGTCCGACATAAACCCCATGCCGAACATGAGCACGGCAAACCCCACCAATATATTTCCTATGCTTACTTTCCTGTCGCTTTTGCTCACCATTATGAGGATAACGCCTACGACCGCAAGTATCGGCGAAAAGCTGCTGGGCTTCAGGAGATTGATCCAGAAAACATCGCTGTCGATACCCGAAAGAGAAAGTATCCACGCCGTGAGCGTAGTCCCGATATTTGAACCCATGAGAACATATATAGTTTGCCCGAACTGCATCACGCCGGAATTGACGAGCCCCACAAGCATGACCGTGAGCGCCGAGGACGACTGTATGGCAATGGTTATGCCGGCACCCAGACACAGGCTCAGAACCGGATTTGAAGTCATTTTTCTCAGAACGGATTCAAGCTTGCCTCCGGCCACCTTTTCGAGGCCTGAAGACATGACGTGCATACCGTAAAGGAAAAGAGCCAACCCCCCGAGAAGCGTAAAAGCAGAAAATATATCCATGTTTTTTCTCCGTTCCCGTGTTTTTTACATCTTTCTACAGACACTCCGCAGACCGCCGCGCCGCCACTTCGGCAGACCGTTAAACCCGCCGGCGCCCGCCGCGCTGCGGAAAGTTCCTTGCGTTCAGAAAAGGACCCGCATGACCGTGCCGGCACCGGGGCTGCTTTCCACGGTCACCGACGCCCCCATGAACCTGACGCCGTGCTTGACTATGGACAGACCGAGCCCCGTTCCGCCTATTTCCTTGGAATGGCTTTTGTCCGCCCGGTAAAACCTTTCAAAAATATGCTCGGTTTCCTCTGCGGACATCCCTATGCCCGTGTCTGCCACGGTAAGCTCGACCCCGTCCACGCATTGCCTGAGGGATATGTCCACCTTGCCGCCCGGTTTGTTGTACTTTACGGCGTTGTCACAGATATTGAAAATAATATCATCCACCACCTGTTCCGCGCCGTTTATATGCACATGTTCACCGGAAAGAGAAAAGGTCACCCCGCGTTTCCCGGCTTCAAGCTCAAGGTGGCTTATCACGCCCTGACACATCTCGAAAAGATCCAGATCCTCAAATTTTGCCTGAACGTCCCCACCGTCAAGCTGACTGAGTTTGATTATGTCCCCGACCAGGGTGATGAGCCGCCTGCTCTCGTCGCAGATTTTTCCGGCAAAGCGGCGCACATCGTCTTCCTTGGCTATCCCGTCTCGGATTATCTCGGCATATCCCGAAATAGAGGTTAGCGGGGTTTTAAGCTCGTGAGATACGTTTGCGGTGAAGTCTCTCCGCATATCGTCCTGTGTCCTGTGGGCAGCCTTGAGTTGGGCGGTTTCCTCGGCAGTGCGCGCATTGTGACGGCGCATACCGGCCACAAGGGGAGAAAATTCCGGGCAGAGGCCGGACGGATCCGGACACTCGGGATCGATACCGTTGACCGCGCCGGCTATCTCGGAACATATGCCCGCAGAAACAAGCCGGGCGACAAGGACGCAGACGAGCACGTCAAGCGCGGCAGCCCCCAGGCACAGTACCACGGCGGCAGCACCGCTGACAAACGGCAGCACGGAATACACCGCCGCTCCAAAAACGAGGGTCAGGCAGACAGCAAAAACCGCCATGCCCGCGCCGAAAGAAAAAACACGTTTATTCATCGTCATTCTCCGAAATCTTGTATCCGATGCCGCGAACGGTTTTGATAAGCTCGCCGGCGTCGCCCAGCTTTTGACGCAGGGTACGTATATGCACATCGACCGTACGGCTTTCCCCGTCGAATGCATAGCCCCAAATTTTGTTGAGTATCTGGTCTCTGGTAAGTACCGTGTCTTTATTTTCAAGGAGCATGCAGAGCATGTCAAACTCCTTGCGCGTGAGAGTCACCTGCTTTCCGCAGACTCTGACCGTGTGCTTTTTCGGGCATACGCATATGTCGCCCAGCTCCCAGTCGCCGTCCTCGTCGGGCGGTCTGCGGGAGGCGGCACGGAGGCGCGCCCTGACCCTGGCCACAAGCTCCATTATCCCGAAAGGCTTCTGTATATAATCGTCGGCACCCGCCTCAAAGCCTCGGACCTTGTCTATCTCGGAGCCTTTTGCCGTCAGCAGTATCACGGGGATGTTTTCCGTAACAGGATCGCTCTTCAGCCGCGCAAGTATGGAGAGGCCGTCCTCCTCCGGGAGCATTATGTCGAGAAGTATCAGAGACGGAAGCTGCGAACGCAGCGCGGTATGAAATTGCGAGGGCGCGGAAAAACTTTTGGTTTCCAGCCCCATGCCGCACAGAGAGTATTCCACCAGCTCCCTTATGTTTTCATCGTCTTCGACAAGGTAAATCAAGCGAGCACCTGCCCTCCGAATGATTTCATCTTAGTCATTATACAATACCGGAGCGCAAAACGGAACGGTTTTCGAAAAAAATTTCATATTCCGCGGCTTTCCCGTGTGAGTGAATAAGCTCCGTAATAAAAACGAACGCCCCCGGAGTCTTCCGGGGGCGAGGCTGATAAAAACGGAGTCACTTATCGCCTGCGGGGCGGAGGAACAGCCTGGACACGGCGGGAACAGCAGCGACGGCGCAGCAGCCTACTACGGTGATTATTATCTCGGGCACCATGTAAAGCCCGTTATATATCAGCGAATACAGGGCGGAAAGGCTGAGACCGGAGAACTTGTCGAGTATCAGCTGACCGTTGCCGGCAAATTCGTCGGAGAAAAACCACTCTGCATAGCTTCCCCACAGGATGAAGCCCGAGATGAAGTGGACAACGTAACGCAGGAAGGTAGCCACGAAGGCGCCGAGACCTGAGGCGAGCACGGGGTTCTTTATGCGTTTCATGAATATCCCGCCGAACCCGAGGACCGCGAAAGCGATAACGTAGTCAAGGAGGAACATGGCCGGCAGACTCCAGCCGGTCACACCGGCAAAGGCCTGGGACATGGCGGCGCCGAGCACCGCCTGCAGAAGACCGTACACGGTTCCCGCAAGCAGCCCCACTCTGGTTCCGAACATCTGGGAAAGCAGGACGACCGGCACCATGGAGAAAATGGTTACGGACCCTCCGAAGGGCAGGGAAAAGGGGAGCGGGATCACGGACAGTACCGTACCAAGCGCCACAAATATCCCGCACATGACTATTACGGTGGTTTTGTTTTTGGTAAGCTGCATTGTAAAGACTCCTTTTAAGACAAGTGCTCTGGGCAAATAAAAAACGCCGGACGTACCGTCCGGCAAAAGCGCAAAAAGCAGGTACATTTCCCTACGACGGCATTACCCGGACAGGTTCAAGGGTTCGCGCCGGCCACGGCGCATCTCAGCCGGCTTGCACCGGCTCCCCGTACGCATATTTACTTGTATCAGGCGGAAGCATTATACAGGTTTTATCACCCCGTGTCAATACCGCTTTTCAAAAAAACGGGGAAACAGTACGAAAAACGTCGCAAAAAATATTGCAATCGTCAAACCGATGTGACATAATCGTGACAGTAGAGGGCTACAATGAATCCCGAAAAGAAACGGAGGCTGATGAGCCATGTACAAAATACTGGTAGCGGACGATGAAGCAAGGATAAGGATGCTCATATCCGACTTTCTGAAGAACGAAAATTTCGAGGTGGTGGAAGCCGAAAACGGGCTTGAGGCGCTTAGAATATTCAGGGAGCAAAACGACATATCCCTGATAATCCTTGACGTTATGATGCCTGAATATGACGGGTGGACGGTGTGCAGAGAAATACGTAAAACGTCAAACGTACCGGTGATAATGCTCACCGCCAGGAGCGAGGAATTTGACGAGATACACGGCTTTGAGATCGGCGCGGATGACTATATTACCAAGCCTTTCAGCCCGACGGTATTCATGGCGAGGGTGAACGCGTGTCTGCGGCGCAGCTATCAGTCGGAGGACCCCGGCAAGGTGGAGATAGGAAAGCTCTATATAGATTCGGTCACCCACACGGTCAAGATAGACGGGAAAGACATGGAACTGACGCCGAAGGAATACGAGCTGCTTTATTATCTCAGCTCAAACGCAGGGAAGCTTTTCTCCAGAGAAAAGCTTCTCACAAAGGTGTGGGGATACGACTATTTCGGCGGTACGCGCACGGTTGACACGCATATAGGAAGGCTGCGCATAAAGCTGGGCGAGTACGGAGATAAATACATCAAGACCTATCGCGGGTTCGGGTACAAGTTTGAGGTGGAAGATCAGCAGTGAAAAGCCTGAGGATCAGGATATTTGCTTCAATAGCAGGCATCATAATCGTGTTTGCGGCGGCCGTGATGCTGCTTAACTGGTGTTGCCTCACCACGTTTTACTTCCAGCACGGTAACTCTATGCTTAAGAGCGCGGTATCGCAGATACGCGCGTCGTTTCCTGAAGAAATGTCCTATGATACAGATGCGTTTGCCTCGATTGAGGACACGAACGACATAGACATAATAATATACAAAAGTGACGGAGAAGCCGTTTACGCGACCATCCTCCGGGAATTCGACCCCGAGGTGAACGATGCCAACTGGCTGAGGTACCGGCTCGAAGAAATCATGCGGCTGGATATAGTGGAGAGCGAGTATGATTCTGGAGAATCCCGTTTTGAGATCCAGAAGAGCAAAGATGGAGCGGCCACATATATAGCGTATAGGGCACATATAAAGGACGATTACTGGTCGGTGGTGCGCATGAACGCAAATGTGCTCAAAAACAGTGCCTCCGTGGCCAACACGTTTATGGGCATGACGGTGGTCATTATGCTGTTTGTGGCGGTGGCGGCGAGCGCACTGATTGCAGGACATCTTTCCAAACCGATAAGGCAGATGAACGCCGTCACAAGAGCCATGAGCAAGTTCGATTTCAGCCAGAAGGTCACGGTGACGGGCCGGGACGAGATCGCGCAGCTTGCCATGAGCATAAATATACTTTCGGAAAACACATCCAGACTTCTTGACGAGCTCAATGAAAAGAATGCAAAGCTCGAAAAGGAAGTGGAGCACGAGCGGGCGCTGGAGAAAATGCGGAAGGAATTCGTATCGAACGTATCCCACGAGCTGAAGACGCCTATCGCCATCATTCAGGGGTATGCCGAGGGACTTCGACTCAACGTAGCGGGAGACGAGAAACGAAGGGACGTTTATTGCGGCATAATCGAGAGCGAGAGCTATAAAATGGATAAGCTGGTGAAGCAGCTGCTGGAGCTCAGCCGCCTTGAATCCGGGCAATCGGCCATAACGAAAAACGCCTTTAATCTCACCGACATGACAGGCGAGGTTGTGAAAAGGATTGCGTCCATAACGGACGACATAGAGATAAGCTGCCTTTTTGACGATTCTCCGAGAATAGCTTACGCCGACGAGATGCGCATGGAACAGGTTCTGACGAATTACCTTAACAACGCCATATCCCACTGCAAATACGGCATGAGGATAGACGTGGACATAACGGAAAAGGAATACGGCTGGAGGGTCAGCGTATACAATACCGGAGACCATATACCGGATGACATTGCGGAAAACATATGGCTCAGCTTCTACAGGGCAGACAAGTCACGCTCGAGAGAAAACGGCAACTGCGGGCTGGGGCTTTCTATAGTGAGCACCATCATGAAGCAGCACGGACGGGAATACGGTTTTGACAACGTCGACGGGGGGGTCTCCTTCTGGTTTGACGTTGCACGCTGCGAAGAGGGAGATCTGCCGTCTGAAGACGGTGCGGAGCCGTGCGGCGACGCTTCTGAGTGAGTGCGATAAGTGCGAAAAACCGCGGGGCGGGAAACGGCATTAACGCTGTTTCCCGCCCCGCGGTTGCTTAACAAAACCGGATAAGGGCCTGCTGCAGAATAATGAGACCGGCTATGCTCAAAACCCGAAGCGCCAACCCCAAAAATTAAAGTCTCAAAGCCCGAAGGACAGAGTGCATATCCCGAAGCGTGGTAGCCCTGTGACGGAGACCGTGCGCCCCGAGACCGATACGGACGCTCTTTCGCCGGCATTTGCGGGAGAACCGTCGGGAGCACAAACAGCCACGGAAGAGAAATCAAATCCGGTCCGGATAGAGCATGTGCCGCCGGTTCCCTCAGCGTTAAATATCCTCACAAGCAGCTTGCCTTCCGCCATGTAAACGGACGAAAGAATGACTCCGGGCGTATCCACGGACATGGACGAATAGACGCGCTCAACACCGAGAGAAGTGGAAAACGTCCTCGTCTCAAAGGGCTCGCAAAGCTCCTGACATTTGGAGTAGATGCCGGCTTCGTCCCATTTTCCCGTGTGAGGAATGAGCGAATAGCAGGATTCCTGAAGACCGTCGAGCATGCAGTTTCCCCACCAGAATCCGCTCTGGCCGCCATAGGCGAGGGTGAGCCCCAGAGGGTAGTCGCGTCCGTGAAGGTAGCTTGTGGTATGATCGCAGAAGAGAGTCAGACCCATGCCGCTTTGTTCGTCGCAGCTGTCCACCCAGTGGACCAGCACCTTGTGCTTTATCTTGTCCCAGCCGGTGAAAAACGTGTCCTCATGACGGCTCTTTTCCACATTGAAGGCCGATTCCTTGTAAAGTGCGCTGCCGTTAAATGAGGTGGGGAAAAGAGCGTGGAGCTTATACCGGTCGTCGTGGTCTGCCTTGTTGTATTCGATGCTGTTTCGTTCTCTGGGGATCTCCAGCGGATTTCCCACCTGCGTCCCTTTGGAGAAAAAGAACTGACTGCGCAAACGTATGGCCTCGCAGCCTTTTTCAAGGGTGACGAAGGTGCGGAAATGCTGACCGGCCATATCCCCGTCGAGAATGACTGTTGCGCGCAGGCCTCCGTCGGACATGGTTTTGACCGTAACGGGGGAATCTTTGGTGGAGAAATACCGCTTTTCACCTATGAAATAACCGCGGTACTCGTTAAAGAGATACTCGCCTTCCCGGGACACATACTCGGCGCCTGTTCTTTTGTCCACAAGGGAAGAGAAAGTGCCTCCTCGTTTGAGGTCTATCACGATTGAATAAATGTCGTTCTCAATTTTAACCTCGTCCGGCCCCTCCGAAACGCATACGGCAGGAGAGACATCCGCGTTTTCCGCGGGAGACGCGGATGTGCGGAGGATATAAGAGGAAAATCCCATGGCCGGGACATCTGCCTCAAAGGACAGACGGAACGACCCGCAGTTCCCGCGCGGCCGGCGTATAGGACTGAGGCGCGACGGGGCAAGGCTCCCGTCCGGAGCCTCTACCGAAAC
>CASDVX010000045.1 GCA_949284545.1 uncultured Eubacteriales bacterium | reverse complement strand
GTAGAAAACGGGCGATTTTCCCAGCCCGGTTTTCCGCTTTTATTCTCTCCCGCTTTTCTTTTCTCGCTTATGCCCTCTCTGTCTCCGACCATTTCCTCCCGCCGCCCCCGCCATACCGTCCCCGTTTTCGCACCCCGCCGGTTTTTTTCCCGTCTCAGGCGCGGCACGCCGGGCAAACGGGAGGACGCCCTCGCGCCGCAGCCTACCGCTGCCGCCTGCTGCCTCATAAACTGACCATACAAAACCGAGCGGGTTTCCCCCGCCCGGTTTTTTGTTTTCCGTCGGTGCAGACCGTTCTTCCCGCCTCCGCCGCTTTTCCCGCTGCTCCCCCGTTTCCCTCAAAGGGGATCATGCAAAAAAGCCCTGCGGTCACGGGAATTTCCGTGGACGCAAAGGCTTTTCTGTTTAGCGCCTTTAGGCAGGTTTGCTTGAAAGGCAAATGATTTTTTGTTCGGTTTTGCTTTTCTCCCGTCCGGGCAGGTTTTTCCCCGCAGGCGCGGATTTTGTTTTTCCTGCTTTTTCGTTTCTCCCTCGTCAGAGGGGCTTTGACGATATCTTCCCGCTCTGCCGGGGATATTTTTCCGGCGTGGGAGACGTTTTTTCCGCCACTACCAGTGTGTGACAAAGCTCCGTCCCGGGTATGGTCACTTTTTTCACCGGCAGGAGCCTCCCCCCGAGAAGGGATACCGCTCTTCCCGCCTCCGCCGCCTCTTCCCCGGCGGACGGGCCCTTGAGCGCCGCGAAAATCCCCCCCGGCTTCACAAGAGGCATGCACAGCTCGCAAAGCACGTTGAGCCTGGCCACCGCCCGGCTCAGCGCCGCGTCAAAGCTCTCCCGCAGCTCTCCCCGGGCGGCGTCCTCCGCCCTCATGTGTATGCACTTCGTGTCGCTTATTCCCAGCTCCCGGCAGAATTCCCCCAGCGCCGTGACCCTCTTGTTGAGGGAATCCAGCAGTACCATATCAAGGTCCGGCCTCACCAGCTTCATGGGTATCCCCGGGAACCCTCCCCCGGAACCCACGTCTATCACCCTCGCCCCCCGGGGCAGTGAAATTTCCGTAAGCGGGAGCACGCTGTCTAAAAAATGCTTTGTGAGTATCCCCTCCGGGTCGGTTATGGCAGTCAGGTTGACCTGCCTGTTTTTCTCCGCTAAAAGCTCTGCGTAAAGGTCAAACTTCTCCGCCGTTTCCCCGCTTATCTCCAACCCCGCCGCGCCGGCCAGGGATATCAGCCTTTCCTTATCTATCACTTTTTTCTCCCCTTCCGCCGCCGCTTTCCAGCCATATGAGCAGGACCCCCACGTCCGCAGGGCTCACTCCCGATATCCTGGACGCCTGACCGAGATTTTCCGGCCGGACGGCGCTGAGCTTGGCTCTCGCTTCCAGCCTCAGCCCCTTTATAAGGGAATAATCCGTGTCCGCCGGTATCCTTCTGCTCTCCGTCCTTCTCATTTCCTCCACCTGACGGAGCTGCCTTGCGATATATCCCTCGTATTTTATCTCGGTCTCCGCCTGCTCGGCGGTCTCGTAATCCAGCGCCGGACGGCCCCCGTCTATCTCTGCAAGGTCCGGGTAAGTGATCTCCGGCCGCCTGAGCAGCTCCGCAAGGCTCGCCCCGGAGGATATCTCCGAGGAATTTTTACCGCGCAGAAAGCCGTTCACCCTTTCGTCCGGCGGGACGACGGTGCCCTTGAGCCTGAGCACCTCTTTTTTTACCGCGCCGGCTTTTTCTTCCGTCCTTTTCTCCCTCTCCCGGGTTATCAGACCCACCTGCGCCGCCGCCCGAGCAAGACGCAGGTCGGCGTTGTCCTGCCTGAGCAGCAGCCTGTACTCGCTGCGGGAGGTCATCATTCTGTACGGCTCGTTGGTGCCCTTGGTCACGATATCGTCTATGAGCGTGCCTATGTATGAGGACGCCCTGTCAAGTACGAAGGGCTCCTCCCCGGCGACGAACCTCGCCGCGTTGATGCCTGCCATGAGTCCCTGCGCCGCCGCCTCCTCGTATCCGGAGGTGCCGTTGAACTGCCCGGCGCCGAAAAGCCCCGGTATGTCCCTGAACATCAGGGACGGGGAAAGCTGCAGCGGGTCGCAGCAGTCGTATTCTATCGCGTAGGCGTGCCTCATTATTTTCGCGTTCTCAAGGCCTTTTATGCTCCGTATCATCTTCACCTGCACTTCCTCCGGAAGGGAGGAGCTCATGCCCTGAAGGTACATTTCCCTTGTGTCCCTGCCCATGGGCTCGACGAAAAGCTGGTGCCGGGGCTTGTCGGAAAACCTCACCACCTTGTCCTCTATGGAGGGGCAGTACCTGGGCCCCACCCCGGTTATGCGCCCGGAATAAAGGGGGCTCCTGTTTAAGTTATCAAGTATTATCCTGTGGGTCTCGGCGTTGGTGTAGCATATATAGCAGTCCTCCTGTTCCCCGTTTTGGGAAAGCCGGGACGGGGTGTCAAAGGAAAAGGGAACTATACGCCCGTCCCCGTGCTGGACTTCCATGACGGAAAAATCTATGCTGTCCCGGTGTATGCGGGCAGGAGTGCCGGTCTTGAACCTGCGGAGGCTTATTCCCATGCTCCTCAGCGACCCCGACAGCCCCCGGGAGGGGAAAAGCCCGTCCGGCCCGCCCTCAAAGGAGACTTCTCCCACATGTATCACAGCCTCGGGGTACGTGCCCGTGGCTATCACGACCGCCCGGGCGAAATACTCTCCCCCGGTGGCGGTAACCAGGACGAACCCTCCGCCGCTGCGTCTGAGTTCTTTGACCTCCGCCTGCCTTAAATCAAGGTTTTCTGTCTCCTCCAGCGTCTTTTTCATGTACATCTGGTACCGCCGCCGGTCGCTCTGGACCCTCGGGGACCTCACCGCCGGCCCCTTGCCCAGATTGAGCATACGGTACTGTATGGCGGTGGCGTCGGCGGCCTTTCCCATTTCTCCGCCCAGAGCGTCTATCTCCCTTACCAGCTGCCCCTTGGCCGTGCCGCCCACCGACGGGTTGCAGGGCATGTTCCCCACCGCGTCCAGGTTTATTGTGAACACAATCGTGCTCCTTTGAAGCCTTGCCGACGCCAGAGCGGCCTCTATGCCCGCGTGTCCGGCGCCTATTACCGCCACGTCGTACTCCCCCGCCGGATATGTGTTCATAAGTCCCGCTCCTTTCGTGTATATACTTTGGGTATAAATATTGTGTAAATATACCGCATGTTGTGCGTTTTTTCCGTCTGTTCCCGGATTTTTCCGGGATTTCCGCCAAATAATATACAACTCGTATATTATTGTCGAATTATACGATTTGTTGTTAGCTCGCTCCGCAGCCCTTCAGGGCGCAGGCGGCGAGGATTTTATATGCGGGCGACTCGGCCGTGTTGCCGCGCGCGGAAAA
>CASDVX010000044.1 GCA_949284545.1 uncultured Eubacteriales bacterium | reverse complement strand
CAGGGCGGAAAGCAGCGTTATGGCAAGAGTTGTCCCGAGCCCGCTTGCGAGGTATTTCCACTGGGCGTTGTATATAAAGTTACGGTAGAACTCGTCGCAGAAGCTGTTCCATTTGCTTAAGAAAAAGGACGAGGAATCCGGCTTTGAAGTGCTGAAATTGCGTAGTCCGAAACAATCCCTGATACCGTTTTTAAGCGTCATCTGAGATTCAATGGATACGGTTTCACCGTTATACACAAACTCTTCGGTGTTTACTATATCTGCGCTTATATCCACTATCCCGCCGAAAAGCGTGTTGAGAAGTTCATCGCTCAGATATACCCTGAGAAACGTATCTTCATAGGCTGCGGCAAAGATGTCTCCCTCCGCCACGGATGCGTTCACTTCATACACGCTTATCTCGATCTCGCCGTTTACCTTCTCGGCCTCGGATATGAGCTGCGTTATCCTTTCGTCCATAAAGAGCCTTACCTTGGTGGCGTTTACCATCTGTCCGTCCGCCCTCAGCTCCTCACAGTAGTCGTACGCGTCGGAAAACAAGCTGTCCTTATTCGCTTTATACACGCCGAGTACGTCGGAGGTCTCGTAGGTACATCTGAATATCATTTCCCTGCTTCCGCCGTATCTCACGGAATTTACAGTCACGTTGGCTCCGTCTATTATTCCGGCGGCTGTCACGGCACCGGTGAGGGGAAGATTCTCAAAAGTATCATTCAGAAGCGTCTGTGCCTGATCTTCCGTAAGCAGCACGGTAGACCGTGTGCTCAGCGTATCGACTATTATCGCCACGGCAAGCGCCAGCAGCAGTACCCCGGCTACGGCGATCTCAATGATTATCTTTTTCTTTCGGTTGTCTTTTTTCATTTTACGATCTCTCCGAACATTCGGTATCAGTCTCATGTATACGGCGCGGGCCGGAGCGGCGGCGGAACATCACGCCGCCGTTTCCGGCCTGCAAGATCCATTTCCTATCCGCGGCTTCACACTTTACAGGTTGGAAACCCTATGGATAGCGGTTTTATTTGATATATTTATTCAGAATATTGTCTATCGTGCCGTCGGCAACAAGTTCGTCTATTGCGGCGTTAATCTTGTCCAGCAGTTCCGAGTTGCCTTTCTTTACGCATATGGCATAATCCTCGTCAGCGTAGGCAGTCTCAAGTATTTTAAGGCCTTCGTTGGCTTCCACGAGAGCTTTTGCCGGTTCGTTATCGATGATGACGCAGTCAACAGACCCGCCAACAAGGGCAAGAACGGCGTTGTTGCCGTTGCTGTACTGCACGACGCGGTCAGAACCGAGATCTTCGGTGGCATATATGTCCCCGGTAGTTCCGAGCTGAACGCCCACCTTATACGTCGCTCCTTCGGCAAAAAGGTCGTCCGCACAGGTAATCGGGGAATTTTCAGGAACAATGATGGACTGCACCCCGTTTGCGTAGCTGACGCTGAAGTCAACGTCCTCGACTCTTTCCGGTGTGACCGTCATGCCCGCCATGCCGAAATCCGCGGAGCCCTCGTTGACCGCGGTTATTATGGAGTCAAACTCCATATCCTCAACCACCAGTTCCATACCCAGCTTTTTGGCTATGGCCTCGGCTATCTCCACATCTATTCCCACAATGTCCTCGCCCTCATAATACTCATAGGGCTGGAAATACGCGTTAGTTGCCATGCGCAGAACACCGGATTCGGAGGAAACCTCAGAGGCAGAGGACGACGTGCCGCTCTCCGTTTCGGTGGGTTCGCCCTCGCCGCAGGACGCGAAACACAAAAGCATCGCCGCGCCGAGAATCGCTGATAAAATACGTTTCATTTTTTATTCTCCCTTTTCGTTAGTGTTTGTGTGTAAGTACGCCGTGAAAGCAACCGCGGCGCTGGGTTATTATAGCTCTTATATCAAGATTTGTCAACACAAACGGCAGGCATAAGCCGTGGTGTATTCATCTTTTCTTTTTTCCCGTTTAAGAACAATGGGACGCGGAAAACGATACCGTTTTCCGCGTCCCATATGATCGTTCTGAATAAACAAGTTCGATTATTCTCCGAGTTTACCCGTGTATTCCTCAAGGGTTATCCCCTGCTCGTAAATCTCAGTGGCTGCTTCTACTCCCACATACCTGAAATGCCACGGCTCGTAGCTTATCATGGTTATGTCTTCTTTGCCCTCGGGATATCTGAGGATAAAACCGTACAGGTGGGCATTCGCTTCAAGCCATCCGCCGAACGGATCGTCCCCAAACCTCTGGTCCAACGCCCCGTACTCGGCGTGAGCCGCCCAGGTATAGATATCCACCGAGAGTCCTGTGCAATGCTCGCTTGCTCCCGGAGGCGCTGTGTCGGTGACCATTTCCACCGCTTCCGCCCTGTCCGCTCCCGGGTGCTCATTCATATATTTTGCAAGCGCTTCCTCATACAGCCTGTTCTGATAAGTCTGGGTCCTGTACGACGACCACAGGATAGCGTTATATCCCGCGTCCCGCGCTGCTTCCAGAAACTGCGTGAGCGGTTCGGCAACCCGCGCGTCCACCTGATAATTTCCGCCTTCTCTGTTGGTAACCTCATCGGACAGCGTCACAAGATCGGGCTGCCCGTCGGACGAAGACATTTGGTAATTTTTGTTCACCACAGAGAGCAGGTCGTAACCGACTCCCTCGTAGAATATAATATCCCCTTTATTGTCCGCAACAGGTTCACTTGTATCAGATGGTTCCTCCGATGCGTAGTACGACGACGTTTCATGGTTCTCAGGTTCGTCGCCCTTGTCGAGCAGCAGACCCAATACAACAGCCATGGCTATCACAAACACCGCCAAAACCGCTATCACGGCCGGCAACGGTATTGAAACATTTCGAGAACGGTACTGCGCCATTTTTTACTTCCCCTTTCCGTCTGCAAACGCCGCAAAAGCGCGGTATGTCATATATACGTCCAACTTTGAAACCACCTCGAAGGGAGAATGCATCGAAAGTACCGGAACCCCTACGTCAACCACGTCCGCGTTCAGGTTTGCAATATATTTTGCCACAGTCCCGCCGCCGCCGGCATCCACCTTTCCCAATTCACCTATCTGCCACACTACTCCGGCGTCGTCCATAATCCTGCGCACGCGCGACATGAATTCCGCGGAGGCGTCGTTGGTATCGTATTTGCCGCCGGATCCGCTGTATTTCATTATCGCCACTCCGTAATTCAGGAAACAGCAGTTGCGCTTCTCCATGACCTCCGGGTACTGCGGGTCAAACGCGGCGTTTACGTCAGCTGAAAGGCATTCCGAAGCCGCGAGAACCCTGCCCGAATTCGTTCCCTGCATCAGAGCAAGCTCGCTGACAAACCATTCAAAGGACCTGCTCTGCATGCCCGTGCTGCCGTCGCTTCCAACTTCTTCCTTGTCCGCAAGGATGACCACCGTCGTTTTCTCCGGCGTTTCCAGCTCCAGCTCCGCCATGACGGCCGGGTACGCGCACACCTTGTCGTCATGCCCGTACGCCCCTATCATGCTCCGGTCAAATCCTATGTCCCTCGGCTTGTACGCCGGAACAAGGCACAGCTCCGCCGACAGAAAATCCCGTTCCACAATGCCGTACTTTTCAAAAAGAAGTTTCGCCACCGCGAGCTTCACCGACTGGGCCTCGTCGCTCTTGTCAAAAGGCCTGCTCCCCACAAGTATATTCAGGGCTTCCCCGCTGACAGCCTCTTTTGCAGGCTTGGTCATCTGATCCTTCGCAAGGTGAGGAAGAAGATCGGTTATTACGAACTGCGGGTCTCCTTCCTCGTCCCCCAGTCTGACGGTCACCGATGACCCGTCCTTTCTGAATATCACCCCGTGAAGCGAAAGGGGGATTGCGGTCCACTGATATTTTTTTATCCCGCCGTAATAATGTGTCTTGAAAAAGGCGAGTTCATCGTCCTCGAAAAGGGGACGCGGCTTCAAATCCACCCTCGGCGAATCTATGTGCGCCGCCATTATCTTTATTCCTTTTTCCACGGGTTCGCTCCCGATCACCGCAAGCATGAGTTCCTTGCCGCGGTTATTGTAATACACCCTGTCTCCCGCAAAATACTTTGTACCGGCAACAAAAGGCTTGAACCCCCGCGCATCGGCCATCTTCACCGTCTCGCAGACCGCTTCACGCTCGGTCTTCGCGTTGTTGAGATACTCCTTATACCCTTCGCAGAATCTGTCCGCCTCCGCTATCTCCTCATCAGACATCGACTTTGCCGCGTGCTTCGGAGAATCAAAGAGGGTTTCCTTAAGTTCTTTCAGTTCATTTGCCTCCGGCATATAAAATCATCCTTTCTCTCTGCCGTTTGTAACATTATTGTTTATACGCCCGTAAATATTCGCCGCTTCCGCCATAAGCTGTGCGACAGACATATTACGGCCGTTGTTTATTATGTAATCCGCCCTCTTGAGAAGCTCGGGCATGTCCTCCTGTGCGGACAGGCGCGCCGCCGCTTCCGCTGCGCTCAACCCGTCACGTTCCGATATTCTTCCGGCAAGAGTCTCCGGGTCGGACACAACCGCTATAACCGCGTCGCACATACAGTCAAGTCCGCTTTGGAAAAGAAGAGGGGCATCTATAACCACCGTTTGCCCGTCGGCAGCGTTCTCAACGCCGTCGCGCACCCTGCCTATTATGAACGGATGTGTGGCTTTATTCAGAAGTTCGGTGGAATTTCTGTCGGCGAAGGCCTTTTGGGCGAGTTTGCGCCTGATTATGCGCCCGTCTTCCCCCACGATGCCGCCGCCGAAGGAATGAACCAGCTTATCCATGACTCCTTCGTCGTTTAACGCCTCCCTTGCGATGGCGTCGCAATCCAGGACGACAGCGCCGAGCCTTCTCATCGCTTCCGCTGCGGTGCTCTTGCCGGCTCCGGACATTCCGGTGAGCCCAATCACCCTTTTCAAAGCTCCACCACCTCAAACCCCGCCGCTCTGAGAAGACGGTTGTTAATAGCCATACCTATGCCTGCGTTTTCGCTTTCGGCAATAACCACAAACGCGTATCCCAGCTCGTCCGCACGTCTGAGATACGAAAATATATGTCTGGCCTCGTCTTCCGGCGAAGCTTCGTATTCCAGCCTATCTATGGTCACTCCTGCACAAACTTCACGGCTGCCTATAAACACCGCATTTTTGCCGGCGTACCCGTTTGCAAAATCAACGATCTTTTCCGGCTTCCCGGTGCAAAGTATCACCTTTGCTTTAGGTGAGTAATGCTTATGCTTCATTCCCGGAGACGGCGCGCTCTCTCCTTCCTTCAGGGGCTTGAATACCGCCTCCGCAATCTTTATCTCCGCCCACGGCACCGCTTTTTTCAGCATTTCCGCGGTAACGCCGCCCGGGCGCAGCACTGTAATTGTATTCTCCTTTACAGCAACCACCGTGGACTCAAGGCCCACGCTGCATTCGCCGCCGTCGACTATAAGCGGTATCTTTCCGCTCAAATCGTTTTGCACATGCTGTGCGCACGTGGTGCTGGGCAGCCCAGACAAATTTGCCGAAGGAGCGGCAAGCGGAAATCCCGCCTCTGATATCATCGCCAGCGCGACGGGATGGACGGGCATACGCACAGCCACAGTGTCAAGCCCTGCCGTGACCTTGAGCGACACTCTGCCCGATTTCGGGAATATGACCGTAAGCGGTCCCGGCCAAAAGGAGTCTATCAACTGTCTGCGCACGTCCCCGCATTCCGCAGTAAGCTCCTCAAGCATATCTTTATCCGATATGTGCACAATAAGCGGATTATCCTGCGGCCTGCCCTTGGCCAGAAATATTTTTTCCACGGCGCTGTCGTCAAACGCGTTCGCCGCAAGTCCGTAGACCGTTTCCGTAGGCATCCCCACTACCTGGCCCTGCCTGAGCAGCTGCGCCGCCAGATGCGCCGCACGGCTTATGTTTTCGGGGGTGTCCGCCTTTATCACCTGTGTGTCAAAGCGGACGTTTGAGCCGTACTTCGGCATTCTGTTCACCTTCATTTTTCAGTTTCTGCGCTTTTTCCGCCTCTATAAGACTCTCGGTAACCATATCCATGTCCCCGTTGAGAAAATCGTCAAGCCTGTAAAGGGTAAGGCCTATACGGTGATCGGTAACTCGACTCTGGGGAAAATTATATGTCCGGATCCTTTCGCTTCTGTCTCCGGTGCCTACCTGACCTCTCCTGTCTTCGGCTATGCTTGTCTGCTGTTTCTGCCGCTCCATATCGCACAGTCTGGAACGCAGTATCTTCATGGCTCTGTCCTTATTTTTATACTGGCTTCTTTCGTCCTGGCACTCCACCACTATCCCCGTCGGCTTGTGCGTTATGCGGATGGCTGACTCTGTCTTGTTTATATGCTGGCCGCCCGCACCGCTGGAGCGGAACGTATCTATAACGATATCACCGGGCTGTATATCCACGCTTACCTCCCCGGCCTCTTCAAGCACGGCGACAGTCACGGTGGACGTGTGTATGCGTCCGCCGGCTTCTGTTTCGGGTACTCGCTGCACGCGGTGAACGCCGCTCTCGTATTTGAAATGGGCGTACGCGCCGCTTCCCTTTACCATAAACGAGATTTCCTTATAGCCGCCGAGCTCCGTCGGATTTGAATACAGCGTATCCACCTCCCAGCCGTTTTTGGCGGCGTACATACAATACATTCTGTACACTGTAGCCGCGAACAAAGCTGCCTCTTCTCCCCCGGCTCCTCCCCGGATCTCAACTATGACGTTTCTGTCTTCACAGTTTTCCTGCCCGGACAGCCACTGCGAAATCTCCGATTCTAATCTTTCAATATTCGATTCGGCAAGTTTCTTATCCTCCTCGGCAAGCGATGTAAGCTCCGAATCCTCTCCGCCCGCTATTATCGCTTCCGCCTCTGTGAGCATGGCTCTGTATTTCTCGCACTGCCTGCACATGGCTGCGGCAGGCTCAAGCTTCTTATATTCCTTCGTCACTTCCGCCAGAACGCCCGGATCCTTCATTACGTCCGGCGACGACAGCTTTCCCGACAGCTCGTCAAACCTGTCGAGGATAAAAGACAAATCAGTCAACTGTTCTTACTCCTTTGCGTTCCCGCCGCGCTTGCCGATCTCATTCAGGGCGCGTGATTTTTTTTATCCCTTTTTCGGCCTTCTGTCTGGTTATCTCTATTTCGTGCCCGCATTTAAGGCACCTGAGCTTAAAATCCATGCCCGATCTCAATACCAGAAAGTCAAAACCGCCGCACGGATGCTGCTTCTTCATCCTAAGCGTATCGCCGACACGGACATCCATACAAAACAGCCCTTCCCATACAGTATACGGCGACCCGGCCGGCGCCTTCGTCCTACTCGAACACAATACAGGCCGGCGAGCGAACGTGTCTGTGCGGCGCGTCTTCGTATGCGCCCGGATCGCACGTTTATGTTAAACTTATTTTTTCCGATTATAGCACAAATTGCATTAACAAGCAAATTATTTCTGTAATATAAGGCCGTCAGGCGCTGAAAATAATTTTGCAAGGAGGTGAAAAAATGTCCAAGGTTTCAGCCGCTTTTGACAGCGTTGACACCGCCGGCGTGGCTGCCATGAGGCTTAAAAGCTCGCTCAGTACCCTTTCCAACGTGGAAATGCGGGACGACCGTGATTTTGACGACGGTTCGCAGAATTATCCCGAGTATTTCAATCAGACCGCTGCCGATACTCGTTTTGCCGACTATTACAATTACGGTATGCAGTTTAATTCCTTCGGGCCGTATGCGTCCCCGTGGCACAGCAAATACGGGTATTTTGAACCGCTCCAGCGTTCGGACACCCGTCTGACCGCAACGGTGGACTCCTCGGAGATAAAAAAGTGCCAGTCCGTACTGCGAAGCATGGGCGGCACAAAAATCAATATAACTTCGGATTAATATTACGGGATTGCGCCTCATATTATTTCCAAGGATGAAATAAACAGGAGGCAGCAAATATGGATAAATATCTTCCGGAGGGATGTCTGTTTGAGACTCCAGAGAATCAGAATTATATTCGCGATATCCGAGGCCTGTTCAGGGCGTGCGAGGAAGGCGCGACCGTAGAGGCGCGGGCGGTTATTTGCGACGGCGTTCACAATCTTTATGTTGATCTGGGAGGGGTGCGCGGTTTTATCCCCCGTGAAGAAGCTGCCGTAGGGATCCGCGAAGGGTCTGTGCGGGATATCGCCATAATTTCCCGCGTAAACAAACCTGTCAGCTTTAAAATAGTAAATATCATAAAAAGCAGCGAGGGCAACTACGAAGCAATACTTTCCCGCAGGCTCGCCCAGGAGGAATGTATGCGCCGGTATATAGACGCTCTTGAACCGGGAGATATAATTGACGCGCGTATAACGCATCTCGACAGCTTCGGGGCTTTTGCCGATGTGGGCTGCGGTATCCCTTCCCTGATCCCCATAGATTCCATATCCGTATCTCGGATATCCCACCCGTCCGACCGTTTTTCAGCCGGTCAGTGCATAAAGGCTATCGTAAAAGACATTGATTATTCCACTCACAGGATAACGCTGAGCCACAAGGAACTGCTGGGTACATGGGAGGAAAACGCCGCAGATTTTTCGCCCGGGGATACCGTGGCAGGAATAATCCGCTCCATCGAAAGCTACGGCATATTCGTTGAACTGACCCCTAATCTCGCCGGGCTGGCCGAGCTGCGCGACGACGTTTGCGTCGGTCAGCACGCAAGCGTATATATTAAAAGCATAATCCCGGAAAAAATGAAGGTCAAGCTGATAATAGTAGACAGTTTCGATGCAAAATTCCCGCCTCCGCCTATAAAGTATTACATACACGGCAGCAGCCAGAAAGCCTGGACCTATTCCCCCGTAGTATGCGATAAGCTCATAGAGACTGTTTTCTGACTTGACACGGGAAGAAAAAAGCGGTATCATTTCCCGGAAGCAGGCTGAACAGGCGCGCACGAAAGTGTGAGGAAAGTCCGAGCTCCCAGGGCAAGGATAACGGATAACGTCCGCCGGAGGCGACTCCCGGGAAAGTGCAACAGAGATATACCGCCGCGAAAGCGGTAAGGGTGGAAAGGCGAGGTAAGAGCTCACCGGCTCCGATGGTAACACCGGAGCCCTGTAAACCCTATCCGGAGCAACACATGGGCATCACGACCTGCCCGGTCGCCCTATAAGTGGCTTGAGGCCGTCAGCAATGGCGGTCCCAGATAGATGCCTGTTCTCGACAGAACTCGGCTTACAGGCCTGCTTCAGCAAACAGCCTCCGTCAGGTAACTGACGGAGGCTGTTTGCTGATTATATAACTGCATCGCCGATACTTATCATCCGAAAATTCCTTTGAGCACCGATTCAGCGGCGGGCGAATCGGCGGACACGCACAACACGGCATAATCGCCGTTTACGTATATCACCGCATCGTCAAGCTTGGGCATCTGCTCGGGTCTGTAATCCGTAAAATCGGTTTTCAGCACTTCCACGCGTGCTTTCATGGCGGCCTCAATTTCGTTCACCGTCCCGGAAGCCGCCTTTATCACGCATATTTCCTCCGGGGTAGCCCCCGAACCGGTATAAAGCATGGCATCCAGTATGTTGTCTTCGGTCACCGCGTAATACGCCGCTACAAACTCGATCCTGCCGGAAGTATCCTCGCCCAGCGGCTGCAAGTCATCTTCGTAGCTGCAGCCGGTAAACAGCGCCTCGCCTATTTCCGAAACGGATTCGGTTATCTCCCTGCCGCCGGACTGCTTTGACCCGTCCTCAACCCCGCCCTCGCAGGATATCAGCCACAGGCACATGAACGCTGCAATGACTGCCGATACGGTTCTCTTCATACGTTCTCCTCCTCTTCAAATGCCTTTTTTCCGAATACCTCTTCGTAAATGCACGCCGCCACATGCTGGCTGCATATTTTGTTGAGATGTATCCCGTCGGTGGAAACGTTATCCGGAAGGCACCCGTTTTTATTTATCAGGTGGGAATAAACATCCACGTACACCGCGCCCCTCTGAGCGCACATTTCACGTATGCTCTCATTCATTCTGACTATATTTTCGTTGGTGACGCCGGTTTGGCTCGTGCCGGACGTTTTGGCCGTCACCGGGAACACCGACAGCACATATACCGTCGCGCCCGGCTGCCTCACTTTCACGTCGTCTACCAGCTGCCCGTACAGATTGATGAAGGAATTGAGATGGTATCCCATTTCGTTCAGGCCGAAAAGCAGAAACACGTCGCTGTATGCTTCCGCTCCCTGCCTGGTGTCTATCATATCGATTATCGGGACCGTACCCGTGTCTGTAGACGTGGTATACACTGACCTGACATTAAGAGAACTGCGCGTGAAAAAATCCGCCGTGGGAATGACCCGGTAGTTAAACAGTGATTTCATTATTGAGTTCCCGATGAAAGCCGCATCTTCAAAGCATGCCAGCTCATCGGAGCCGAGAGGACCCTTCAGGTCTATGCCGTCGTTTTCGTCTTCCGGCGCGCCGGAAGACTCCGTTCCGGAAACGCCCCCTGACGGCGTATCGGAATTTGAGTCGGAGGAAACGTCGGACGGAGCTTCGGAAGAGACGGGATCTTCCGGACCTGATTCCAATCCGCCGCTCCCGATTTCCGATATAATGTCATGGGATGTAACTGTACCGCCCGTACTTTCCTGTGATGAGTTTCCGCTGCCTGTCTGCCCGGTGCCGCCCGCGCACGATACCATCGCAAGCACCGTTAACGCAGACAGACATACCGCTGCAAAGCGAATCCATGTCCGCACGTCATCACCTCACAAACGTTTTTCTTTGATTAAATTGAGCGTGGTTCCACGCGTTCAAAGGATTATCTCCGCCTCAACTTCCCCGGAGATTCCCGCCGCGTTGGCTTCATCTGTATCTATGTGCATCCTTGTGCGGAATTTTTCGCTGACACGCACTACGACCTCGTCAAATACCAGGCCGCGTTCGCCTTCCACTTTCACGCTGACGCACTGTTTATCGCGTATGCCGATTCTTCCCGCGTCCTCAGGCGTCACGTGGATATGCCGCTTTGCGGCTATTACGCCCTCGCTTATCTCGATCTCGCCGCAGGGCCCTACAAGCTTGCATGCGCCCGAGCCGGCCACATCCCCGGACTCTCTCACCGGAGCGCACACGCCTATGCTGCGCGCATCCGTAAGTGAAAGCTCCACCTGAGTGGCGGACCGCGCGGGACCCAACACGGAAACCCGCTCAAGGCTGCGTTTGGGGCCGACAACCGTCACTCTTTCCTCACAGGCAAACTGCCCGGGCTGTGAAAGGTCCTTCTTGGGTGTGAGCTTTGCGCCTTTGCCGAAAAGCGTTTCTATGTCCGAATTCGTTAAATGAACATGGCGCGCGGAGATCTCAACAATTACTTTTGACAATTAAAACATCTTCTTTACTTTTAATTTTTTCGCCCTATTCTATACCCGTTACGATGAAAATTCAAGAAATATTATGTTAACACCCGCGTCTATGCTGAATTTATGTATAAGAACAATTTTGCTCTTGACACAAACAGGGCATACTGCTATAATAATCAAGCTGTTTATTCGCAATCAGTTATGAGCCATTAGCTCAGGTGGCAGAGCACTTGACTTTTAATCAAGGTGTCTGGAGTTCGAATCTCCAATGGCTCACCAAAGAGTACAGCTTTAAGCTAAGCTGTACTCTTTTTATATATATGATATAATTATAATAAATTTTTATTTCGCGAGGTGAGAAGATGGGTACATATGAAAAAGCAAGAGGGTTTATCTACCGAAACGCCAGACCTCTTGATTTGGCAAGATGGAAATATCACTTTGAGAAGGGCAGTAAGGGATCAGTACTTGATGCGCTTTCATATTACCAAAATGAAGATGGTGGATTTGGGCATGCTTTAGAGGAGGATTCTTGGAATCCAAACTCATCTCCAATTCAAACTTGGTGCGCCGTAGAATTATTGCGTGAAATTAATTTTAATAATAAGGATCATCCGATTATCAAAGGTATACTTAAATATCTTGAGAGCGAAAATGGATTTATTAACGGCAAGTGGGCCACTGAAATTGAAAGTAACAATTATTACCCACATGCCTCTTGGTGGAATTGGAACCCCAACTCAGAGCATGACTATAACCCAACAGCAAATTTAGCAGGCTTTTGTATAAAATTTGCAGATAGAAAAAGTCCGCTTTTCTACAAGGCCTGTAAAATTGCTAAAGAAGCGGCAAACTCCCTTTTGGATAGAGACAGGGTAGATGACGGACATCTTTTACTGTGTTACATTAGATTGTATCAATGCTGTATAGAAACCGATACTATCTCTTTATTTGATATTGACGAATATTCAAAAAAGCTAAAGAAATTTGTTTCGCAAGCCATTTGCAACGCTGACATAAATTGGTCGTGTGACGGTGTGGCATTTGAATATATTAACGCTTATGCACATGATTTGCAAAGCATTTCACTAAGTAGTGATAAGATTAGTGATATTGCAAATTATTTGAAGAATAATCAACAAGATGACGGTTCTTGGAATATTGTATGGAATTGGAGTGATTATGCCGAAGAATGGGCTGTTAGTAAAAATTGGTGGAAATCATACGGAATTATAGCAAACATGCTGTTCTTAAAAAGGTATCAGAATAATATTTTACAGACAGACAATAAAATATAATCTCACCCCAGCTATATTGAATTATGGCACACGTTATCACGGCTATGATTTGCCTGATACTAATATTTTCAGTGCTGTAAAGGTTCAAACTTGCTTGCTGCAAACGTCAATATTATCTTTTTTATAGTCTCTTGCCATAATGAATGATCCCCGCTTTTCGACTGTTTTATCAAAAACGGGGCTCCCTGTATGCGGAAAGCCTTGTATCGTAGGGCTTTCCGTTTTTTATTGTCTATGATCCGTTATTTCAATAGGCTGCTTCTCGCATGAAGGCAGGGACAACTTTTAGATTGCAGCGTTGTTCAGCGGCCTGCAGCGGCGGAAATTTGTTTCTTCGCCGCATATCGATTCCCAATACAGAGCAGTATTATCTTATGAAAACCTATTTGACATTTGGCGCAATGTACAGAAAGGAGAAAGCAGAATGACTGAACGGGAAAAAATGCGAGAGGGCCTGCTCTATGACGCCAATTACGACGAGGAATTGATTGCGGAAAGGACTCGCTGCAAGGATCTGTGTTTTGCGTATAATCAGCTCAAACCTTCTATTGTTTCTGAGCAGGAGAAAATCATCCGCCAGCTCTTTGGGAAAGTCGGAAAGCGGTTTTATATCACTGCTCCGTTCTGGTGTGATTATGGCTACAATATAGAAATCGGAGAAAATTTCTACACCAATCACAACTGTATTATTTTGGACGGCGCTAAGGTGGTCTTCGGCGATAATGTATTTATTTCACCGAATTGTACATTTTCTACAGCGGGACATCCTCTGGACATCGAACAAAGAAACCGGGGACTGGAGTATGCATATCCCATTACGGTGGGAGACAACGTATGGTTTGGAGCATCTGTGACTGTGCTGCCCGGCGTAAGCATTGGAAGCAATACGGTAATCGGCGCCGGAAGCGTCGTCAACCGGGATATTCCGGACGGCGTGGTAGCCGTCGGCAACCCCTGCCGTGTATTGCGGGAAATCACCCGGGAGGACAAAAAGAAATATTGGAGGCAAGCAATATGAATTTTGATGTGAATGCACTGCGATGGACAAGAGAACCTAAAAGCTGTGTTATTTCTCAGGATAAAATTGAGATTGTCACTAATCCCCACACCGATCTATGGCAACGAACCTATTACCACTTCCGCAATGACAACGCACCGGTATTGCAGATGTCTACACAGGAGCAGTTTTTTTCCTTTGTGGTAAAAACGGAATTTTCCGAAAGTCACCGCCGTTTTGACCAGTGCGGTGTGGTTGTGTATCTGGATGGTGAAAACTGGATCAAGGGCTCTGTTGAGTATGAAAACACGCAGTTCCAGCACCTGGGAAGCGTTGTGACCAACCACGGATACTCGGACTGGGCAACAACCGAAATCCCCGCCGATGTAAAGTCCGTGTGGTATCGCCTGAGCCGCAGGAAGGATGATTTCTGCATTGAATGTTCCGGCGACGGCACTGTGTTCCGTCAAATGCGTATCTGTCATCTCACCGAAGCAACTGACGGGATTCGGTTCGGCATTTATGCCTGCAGCCCCGAGTATTCTTCTTTCCGTGCAATTTTTACAAATATGGAATTAACTGATTGCAGATGGCCGGCGCACGACGGTCAAGCTCCAGATGAGGAGATTTAATGTCCTGATTTCTACGGATGAATATGTTCGGCTGAATTTAAATTCCATGGCAAAAGGGATACATCCGCTCGCTCCTTTTCTCCTTTTTCCCAAACAGCAACCGATTGCGCTGCGGCCCGGTCCGATCTTATGCTGCAGTCACGGAAGCAACGGTATCTACGCTGCTTGAATGCTACAAAAATCGGCAAGCTCCTGACGGAGCTTGCCGATTTTAATTACTGTCTTCCCTTTACGCACACGGAAGGTTTGCGCGGCTTGCTGTCAGGCGGCAAATACCGCTGCAACGATTGCTGCCGCATATGACTTCGTCAGGTTACGTGAGAATTCACTCTCTGTTAACCAGAAATTCTAATTACAGAGTTTTGGCAACGGCTGCATGGTGCATGAACACGCCGCAACCGCAGCCTTGTTTTGTTCCTCCTGAAAATGTCCGCAGCTCATTCCCCGCTTCACGCGTTTCTGTATTCCTCTCCCACACAAGAATGTATCACTTCGCCGCCGACGGTTATGTGTCCTTCTGCGTAAAGCCCGGGTATTTTTACCGGTTTTATCACATATTTCTTAAAGCCCGCAGAGCCTTCTTCCTGCCTGATACCGAGAATATACGTGAAAAGCGTTTTTACAGCCGCGCCAAACATGGGATGGTTATGAGAACGTTTACCGTCCCACGTTTCCCACAGGGTTGTAGCTCCCGCCTGTTTCATTCTCGCAAATGAGCTGTCGGTGAGATTCGTGAGCAGTTTGAACGCGGTTTCGCCGTATCCGAAACGGAAAAGCACGTCAATCACTACGTCCGTACCGAAAATTCCCGTATCAAGAGTTCCGGTCGCGCCGTATTTTTTGGCAAGATTTTTCAGAGTACGCGGAAGTCCCAGACCAAGGTCCACGCCGAAGGCGTCGGCTCCGTTTACACCGCCACAGAAGCTCCCGGTCCCGTCGTCGAAGAAAGCCGAAACAAACGCATTTTCGGTAATTTCAAGGCGCTTTTCCAGCTCCGGGTTCCGCGGAACTTTGAGGATATCGCATATCTCCAGCGCCGTTTTCATCCCCTTTATGTAAAAGTATGTATTAATAAACTCATTGGGTATTTTGGGAGGAAATTCCGGAGCACACCATTCGCCCAGGCACCATCCGCCTTTTTCCTCTCGGACAACAAGTCCGTTTTCACATCTGGACTCCATATAGTCCAGCCATTTGAGAATATTGGGCAAATATGTCTCAAGAATTTTTTTATCGCCGTAGTGCCTGTACATGGTCATCGGCACGACGAAAACCGCACCGCCCCAGCCCCCCGGGCCTCCTCCGCCGCCGTAGAACGGCGCGGTGTGCTGCACATGCCCTCCGGCTATGTCCTGGCAGTCCGCTATATCCCTCATCCATTTTTCGTAAAGCTTGCGGCAGTCGAAAATATACATTGCCGTATCGGCTGTAAGCTGTCCGTCTCCCGTATACCCGAGCCTCTCACGGTGAGGGCAATCCGACGGGACGCAGCCATGGTAATTGCCGAGCTGTGTTCTGACATATGTTTCAAACAGCCAGTTGAGTTCCGGCGACGAAGAATGAAAGTCTGCGGTAACCTTAACATCAGTATGCAGCACATCTGCTCTTACGCAGCTTCCCGGGCCTGTGATCTCCATGTAGCGAAATCCGTGCCAGACAAATACGGGGTGTGCACATTCTGCCGTGTTGCCGCAGATATATCTGTCTGTTTGTATCTGCTCTTTACCTCCCGCTGATTCATAATCCAGCCTGCCGTCATCGGTAATTTCTTCCGAGTAAGTCACCGTCACTTCTTCTCCGCTTCTGCCGTCACAGTTCACCACCGCATATCCTGTTATGTTTTCTTTTAAATCGTATACCTTCCTTGTGCCATCATCAAGAACAAGCGCCGGAGATATACTGCGTATGACCCTGTCCGGCGGGAAGTCCTGTTCATAAAACACCGTCTCAGGCGCGGGGACCCTCGACGCCTCCATCCACTCAGAGTCGTCAAAACCGGCAAACTTAGGAGACATCATGTCCACCCTGAGATCGCGATCTTCACCGAAGTAGATATTGGTGTGCGTAATTCCGCTTCCAGAGCATTTCAGTGATTCACCGCTGTGAAATGTGGTCACTTTACCGTTTTTCTCCGTTATGCTCATTACAAATGCCAGCTTGGGAATTCCGTATGCAAAATCGCCCTCGGCATTTCTCTCATGCTGATTATACCAACCGTTTCCGAGAAGGATGTAGATGCAATTTCCACCGGGTTTGACATACGCGCTCAAATCGTACTTCATATAATAGGTGCGGCATGACATACTGTCATGTATGGGGTATATCATCCTTCTGTTCAATCTGGGTTCATAGTTTGTCCACCCCGGTACAAAGCGGTCATCCGTGACTTTTTCACCGTTTATGTACAGTTCAAAAAAGCCGAGGCCGCATATGTCTATAACAGCCTTCATCGGACAACTCACATAAAAATCCCTTCTGAAAGCAGGCGCCTCCAGCTCCGGCAGGGCCTGCCGCCATTCCGCTTGCTCAAAAGTCATCTTACATCAACGCTCCTTCCGCAAATATGAAAATCGTCTGTGCAAATATCCGTCTCCTGCTGCGATAATCATGGTTAACTGTTTTTTAAGTAATGACTTGGGTTTGCACAGGTTTTTCACTTGTGGCATGATTTGTATGTTAAAAGGCCTGCGGCCTCTCCAGGCCGCAGGCCTTTTGCGCCTGTTCCTAAACGCTCAAAACACGCTCTTTAAAGGTCACGCTTTGCCCTTGCCTTCAACCTCGATAAGAGCATCCCTGCGTGAAAGATTGATTCTTCCCTGGTCGTCTATCTCAATAACTTTAACAAGGATAGTATCTCCCACGCTGACAACGTCTTCAACCTTATCCACGCGCTTGACGTCCAGCTTGGATATATGCACAAGTCCCTCTTTGCCCGGAGCTATCTCAACAAACGCGCCGAAGTTCATGAGCCTGGTCACGCGGCCCTTGTAGAATGCTCCCACCTCGGGATCCAGTGCGATGGTCTCCACTATCGACAGGGCGCGCTTTCCGGCTTCCGCGTCAAGAGCGGCTATGAATACTCTGCCGTCCTCTTCCACGTCTATTGTCACGCCGCACTCAGCGCATATCTTCTGTATTACGCTGCCGCCCTTTCCGATGACATCCTTGATCTTATCCACCGGTATAACCGTGGACAGCATCTTGGGAGCATACTTGGAAAGCTCGGCGCGCGGCGCGGGAATGGCTTTCAGCATAACCTCGTCAAGTATATAATCTCTCGCAGCGTGTGTCTTTCTGAACGCCTCTTTAATGATTTCGGGGGTAAGGCCGTCTATCTTGAGATCCATCTGTATTGCGGTTATCCCCTTATGGGTTCCCGCCACCTTAAAGTCCATATCTCCGAAAAAGTCTTCCACGCCCTGAATATCCACCATGGTCATCCAGCGTTCGCCCTCGGTGATAAGCCCGCAGGATATACCCGCAACAGGGGCCTTTATGGGTACCCCGGCGTCCATGAGGGCAAGGGTGGAACCGCATATGGAGCCCTGCGACGTGGAACCGTTGGACGAAAGCACTTCGGAAACAAGCCTTATCGCGTAGGGGAACTCTTCCTCGGACGGTATGACCGGCTCAAGCGCCCTTTCCGCCAGAGCGCCGTGGCCTATCTCGCGGCGGCCGGGAGATCTGACGCCCTTCGCCTCGCCCACGGAATACGGCGGCATGTTGTAGTGATGCATATATCTCTTGGATTCTTCCTCATCTATGCCGTCAAGCTTCTGGGCGTCGGCTATGGTGCCCAGAGTGACCGATGTGAGAACCTGAGTCTGGCCGCGTGAGAACAGGCCTGAACCGTGAACCCTCGGAAGTATCCCCACTTCCGCCTTGAGGGGACGTATCTCGTCTATGCCTCTTCCGTCCACCCTCTTGCCGTCGTCCAGCAACCAGCGGCGCACCACGTACTTCTGGAGCTTGTACATGCACTCGTCTATCATGGCAACGGAATCGGGATATATTTCGTCAAACTTTGCGTGGACATCGGCATATACCGGGACAAGAGCCGCGTCGCGCACGTTCTTGTCATCCGTATCCATGGCGGAGCGGACCGCATCGACGGCAAACTCCTTTATCGCCTCAAACATGTCGTGGTCTACTTCCATGGACGGGTATTCAAACTTCGGCTTTCCTACCTCTGCAACCATGCCGTTGATAAATTCAACGATCTTCTTATCCACCTCAAAGCCTTTCATTATGGCTTCAAACATCAGGTCGTCGGAAATCTCGTTGCCGCCCGCCTCGATCATGCAGACCTTGTTCGCCGTGGCAGACACCGTGAGCTGAAGGTCGCTTTTGCCGCGCTGCTCAAGAGTGGGGTTGATGACGAGCTCGCCGTCCACGTAGCCTACAGACACGCCTCCGATGGGGCCGTTCCACGGAATATCGGATATGGCAAGCGCCGCCGACGCTCCTATCATAGCCGCTATTTCCGGAGAACAGTCGGGATCCACAGACATCACCGTGCAGTTGAGGGCGACGTCGTTACGGAGGTCCTTCGGGAAAAGCGGACGTATAGGCCGGTCGATAACTCTCGATGTGAGTATTGCCTTCGTGCTGGGACGGCCCTCACGGCGCATAAATGAACCTGGAATCCTTCCCACGGAATAAAGGCGCTCCTCAAAATCCACCGACAGCGGCAGAAAATCAATGCCGTCCCTGGGAGCTTTGGATGCCGTGGCCGTGCAATGGACCACAGTGTCGCCGTACCTTACAAGGCACGCTGCGTTTGCAAGGCACGCAGTTTTCCCTACTTCAATGGAAAACGGTCTGCCCGCCAGATCCATACTGAATAACTTTGACATTTGCTTTCCTCCTGTTTTTATATTCAACGGAACAAGCGACGGAGTTCAGCAATAAATCCGACATCCGAATACCATTCGGGCGCCCGATTCACTGCTAAACGTCGACAGCCTGTCCCGCCGTAATACTGTAAAAAAACAACTTTGAGGCGGTTTGAAACAAACCGCCTCTCAAAACACTGATTACTTACGCAGGCCGAGCTTTTCCACTATGGCACGGTAGCGGTTGATGTCCTTCTTCTGGAGGTAGCCAAGAAGGTTGCGCCTGTGGCCGACCATGACGAGAAGTCCGCGGTGGGAATGGTGGTCGTTCTTGTTGTTCTTAAGGTGCTCGGTAAGGTCCGAAATCCTCTTCGTAAGAACGGCGATCTGCACCTCGGGAGAACCGGTCTCTCCTTCATGGGTGGCGTACTGCTTGATTATTTCGGTCTTTTCTGCGTTGGTCATTTTAATTCACTCCTTTAGTTACTCGCCGACGAACACAGAACAGGGCTCCAGTGATTCCGCAAAAGCGGCAAACGCCCGTGCCCGTGTCCGGGGCTGCTTCGGGTATTGTACCACATACCCGGACAGTTGTAAATATTATTTTCCCCTTTCGGGAAATGTTTTATAAATTATTCACCTTTACAGAACAGGCAGAACAGGCTGCTATGCGCCCGCTTACAAAGCTCCCGCAGGACGTTCGCTTTCAAAGTACCTTCTCGCTTCGGCCGCGTCCTCCGATATGCGACGCGCAAGTTCCTCCGTACCGCTGAACCTCATCTCTCCCCTTATTCGGCGAACGAAGCTCACTTTTATTTCCCGGCCGTACAGGTTCTCTTCCCCGTCCAAAAGGTGACTTTCGGAAATAGGCTTATCCGTTCCCACGGTAGGCTTCATGCCTATGTCCGTCACCGCTTTATATATTTTTCCGTCCGCCTCCACGCGGCTTACATACACTCCGTACGACGGCACGGCCATGTTTGCGGGTATCTCAATGTTGGCCGTGGGAAAGCCCAGCTTTCTGCCCAGCTTCCGCCCTTCCACCACTGTGCCCGAAAGCGAGTACTCATATCCGAGAAGGCCGCCGGCCTCCTCTACCCTGCCCTCTGCGATAAGGTTCCTGATACGGCTTGAGCTTACCGGCTCGCCTCCTACTGTCACCCTATCCACTATTTTTATCCTTATCCTGTCTCTTTCGCACAGTTCAGCCAGCAATCCTGTGTCACCGCAGCCGCTTTTCCCGAAGGTATAATTATGGCCGCAGACGAGACATACCGGTGTCAGTCGCTCCCGGAGCATTTCGTAAAATTCCTCCGCTCCCGTTTCGCTCATGGCGCCATCAAACTCCGCGCATATTATTTCCTCCGCCCCCGCCTCGCGTATACGCGCGAATCTCTCTTCTGGGGTATTTAAAAGCTTCTGAGGCTTACCGAGAAAGTATGACGGATCTGTATAGAATGTAAACACGCAGGGGCGGGCGCCGTTTTTCAGCGCCTCCTCACGGGCGGCGGAGATCACCGCTCTGTGGGCGAGATGCACTCCGTCAAAGGCTCCGAGGGCGATCACCCGCGGACATGGGCGCGCGCCGGCTATATCCGTCACCGCGCTCTTATTTTCGGTCATGGGAATATGTGTCCTCCCTTACGACAAAAAGCTTCACTACCGAGAGCGTTACACCGTCGTTATCGCCTATCCCCAGGAAAGTGCCGTCCGGTGAAAAAACGGCACATCTCCCCCTGAGTTCCGTCGTAACGCGGCATGAATCCAGCGGGGCGCCGTTTATGAAACGGCGTGCCTGCGCCTGCGACACCGTGACCTCGGGGAGCTGAGCGAACGCACGCTGCGTAGGTATCACCGGGAACTCTCCGCCTTCGTCCCTTATTTTCTGAAGATCACCTATGGTAACGCAATCTTCAAGACAAAATCCGCAGGACCGTGTGCGCCGTAGGGACGTCATCACCGCCCCGCAGCCGAGAGACTGTCCCACGTCAGAAAACAGGGTGCGTATATATGTGCCCTTTGAGCAATCCACGTCAACCGTATATTCGCCGGATCCTTCATCCGCCGAAACCATTCTGACGGAATATATCTCCGCATCCCTGGGTTCTCTCGTAATTTCAACGCCCTGTCGGGCAAGGGCATACAGCCTCTGTCCCCCGACCCTTACTGCGGAAAACATTGGCGGCACTTGCTTTATTTTCCCGACAAATTGCGACATTGTGTAAAGTACTTCGTCTTTACTTGCGTTTACCTTCCTGTTTTCGATAACGCTGCCCCATATATCCTGTGTATCCGTTATAACGCCGAGTCTGAATGAGCCCCTATAGCTCTTTGTCTGGTCATCCAAAAGTCCAATGGCCTTTGTCGCCCCGCCCATGAATATAGGGAGAACCCCCGTGACCATCGGGTCAAGCGTCCCGGCGTGTCCCATCTTCCTTTCGCCGATTATGCCTCTTACTTTGGCGATAACGTCAAACGATGTAAAGCTTTCGGGCTTGTCAATGCATATTATACCATTCATTTTGTCCTGTTTAACTCTCTCTCGCACTGAGCGACTATGCTTTTTTCGGCGGCAAGCATGTCACCGCTCAGCGTACATCCTGCGGCTCTTATGTGTCCTCCGCCGCCAAACGCTGCGCATATCGCGGAGGCGTCCGCATATGTGGCCGTTCTTACCGAGGCTCTCCATGTGCCGTCCTCTTTCTCGCGTATTGTCACGCCTATTTCCACTCCCTCCACCCTGCAGGGTATGGGAGCTAAGCCGTCAAGCTCGCTTTCCGGCAGACCCGTCTCTTCCCTCAGCTTACGGGACACCGCGATCACGGCGATCCTGTCTCCGCAGTAGTAGCGCATATTTTCGGCTACTGAGCATTCAAGCATAAGCCTTTGCTTGCTTTTGACCGCAAAAAACACTCTGTTAAGCTCCGCAAAGTCTTTTACCTTCTTTATCAGCTCCGCCGCAATAATGTGCGTACGGGGAGTGGTGTTTGAAAACTGAAAACAGCCTGTGTCCGTAAGTATACCGATATAGAGAGCCGTGGCAATATCCTCCGTTATGTCCGTCCCGAGTTCTTTACCGATAAGATAAATAAGTTCCGCCGTGGCCGCCGCTTCGGGCTCTACAAGGCTTGCAAGCGCATATCTGCTGTTTGTGGCATGGTGGTCGACGCAAAGGGATACCTTCTCCGCCAGTGCGTCGTATTTCCCGAGGAGCGACGGCGCCGCCACATCTACGGAAACATAGCTTGCAGGTTCAAACTGCTCCGTATCATGAACGGAAAATATATCCGTAAATTTCTTTCCCGGAACGTCGCTGCACAGCACCCTGGCACGCTTGCCTATGGACCTCATAATGAGGCAAAGCGCGTATCCGCTTCCCAGACAGTCACCGTCCGGGTTAGCGTGTACAAGCACGCCTACGTCGTTCATGCCGCGGAGCATATCCGCCGCCTTTAAGATATCGATATCCACCTTACTCACCACCCCGAACCAATCATATCAGCTTAGTTTGTTTTCTCACCGTCATCCCCGTCATCTTTGGGCGCTACGCTCCTGAGCAGTTCGTCCAGCTCAAAGAAACGCTCCGTAGAGTTGTCGGCTATGAATTTCAGCTCCGGCATCTTGCGAAGTTTCATTCTGCCCGCAAGCTGTGAGCGCACATATCCCGCTGCGCTCTTCATGCCTTCCACCGCGCGTTTGGCCGCTTCTTCACCGTCCATGGAGCTGATGTACACCTTGGCAAGGGAAAAATCGTTTGTTACCTCGACCCTCAGAACGGTGAGCATGCCGCTCACTCTGGGGTCTTTTACCGTGCGGAGGACCTGCGTCAATTCCCTGCGCATATCCTCGTTTATTCTTGATAATCTGTAACCTGACACTTTTTATTCCTCTCTGTATTCCTCGAGCATGAACGCTTCGAGGATGTCTCCCACCTTGATATCGTTAAACTTCTCAAGTCCGATACCGCATTCGTAGGACTGCGCCACTTCCTTGGCGTCGTCCTTGAACCTCTTGAGGGAGCTTATTTTGTCTTCAGCTATCACTATACCGTCACGCACCACGCGTATCATCGCGTTGCGTGCGACCTTGCCTTCCTGGACGTACGCCCCGGCAACGATGCCTACCCCGGGAACCCTGAAGGTGCTGCGCACCTCGGCCTTGCCGAGCACTACCTCTCTTATCTTAGGCGCAAGCATTCCCTTTATTGCCGCCTCAACATCTTCTATGCAGTCGTAAATTATGCGGTAAAGACGTATCTCCACGTTGGCAAGGTCGGCGTTGGCAGCTGCGGTAGCCTGCGGGCGGACGTTAAAGCCCACGATTATCGCCCCAGAAGTCTGTGCAAGCATGACATCGGATTCGTTTATCGCGCCCACGGCTCCATGTATAACGCTGACCTTTACCTCGTCGTTGGACAGTTTTTCAAGGGACTGTTTTACCGCTTCCACGGATCCCTGTACATCGGCCTTGACTATGATGGAGAGTTGCTTTATGTCGCCTGCCTGCATAGTGTCGAAAAGATTGTCGAGAGTGACCTTCTGCACGCTGCCGAACATGGCGTTCTTCTCTTTGATTTTGCGCTGCTCCACGAGCTCGCGCGCCATTTTTTCGTCAGCGACCGCATTGAAGCTGTCGCCGGCGCCGGGCACCTCGGAAAGGCCCGTTATCTCCACCGGGACCGCCGGTCCGGCTTCAGAGATTTTCGCTCCCCTGTCTTCCGTCATGGAGCGCACACGGCCTACGCTGGTCCCGGCAATTATGATATCTCCCGTATGCAGCGTTCCGTTCTGGACAAGAAGCGTCGCCACGGGTCCTCTGCCCTTGTCGAGCCTCGCTTCTATCACGGTACCCATGGCCGCTCGGGCGGGATTAGCTTTGAGCTCCTTCATATCCGCTACGAGAAGCACCATCTCGAGAAGCTGGTCTATGTTGGTGTGGTTCACCGCCGAAACCGGGACGCATATAACGTCTCCGCCCCATTCCTCAGGCACAAGGCCGTATTCCGTAAGCCCCTGCTTCACCCGTTCGGGATCCGCTCCGGGCTTGTCAATCTTGTTTATGGCCACAATTATGGATACGTTCGCCGCCTTCGCGTGGTTGATGGCTTCCACCGTTTGAGGCATTATGCCGTCGTCCGCAGCCACCACGAGTATGGCTATATCCGTCATTAGGGCACCTCTGGCTCTCATTGCGGTGAATGCCGCGTGGCCCGGGGTATCGAGGAACGTGATATCCCTGCCGTTTGTTTTTACCCTGTATGCGCCTATTGCCTGGGTAATACCGCCGGCTTCGCCGGACACAACGTTAGTATTTCTTATCGCGTCCAGAAGGCTGGTCTTGCCGTGGTCGACGTGACCCATAACCACCACGATGGGAGCACGTGTGACC
>CASDVX010000043.1 GCA_949284545.1 uncultured Eubacteriales bacterium | reverse complement strand
CATTGCGCAATTCGGAAGCATTTATGCCGAGATCGTGGTAACAGTATTCATGTTCCTGTTTTCAATAAACTTCAATTTGTATTATCTTGCAATAATAGGCCATGTGGGAAAAGCGCTGAAAAGCGAGGAGCTGCGCTGTTTTACCGCTATCGTCATAGCGGCGATAGTTCTTATCACAGTTAATCTTTTGTCCTTTTATGGAAATCTTGCGGACGCGCTCAGGTATTCCTCATTCCAGGTGGTCTCTGTCGTGAGCACTACGGGATTTGTGTCCGCGGATTTTTCCGCATGGCCTCAATTCTCGCAGACCATCCTCCTTGTGCTGATGTTTTTAGGCGCCTGCGCCGGCTCTACAGGCGGCGGCATAAAAATAAGCCGGCTGATCATACTTCTCAAATCCGGGGTGAGAGAAATACGCAGACTTCTCACTCCCAACACAGTCATCTCGGTACGTATGGACAAAAAACCCGTGGAAGAATCCGTTGTGTCCGGATCTGCCGGATTCTTCAGTATTTATATTGGTATAATTCTTCTTTCCACTTTGATACTTTCCGTTGACGGATTGGATTTTACCACCAATTTCACGTCCGTGGTAAGCTGCATAAATAATGTCGGGCCGACCTTGGGAAACGTTATCGGTGCCACCGGTAATTTTTCCGTATTCAGTTCGGTTTCGAAAATGGTCCTTTCATTCTGCATGCTTGCCGGCAGGTTGAACATATTCCCTGTGGTCATGCTGTTCTCTCCGGTCACGTGGAAACGCTCCGCATGATTGAACCTTATCCGCAATAACAGGCGGGGGACCCCGATTTACCGTGGGTCCCCCGCCTGTGTTTTATGCTGCGCGGCAGTAACGTCCGCCAAACGTTCCGTGCTCTCGTGCCGGCCGGCTCATACTTTCATCTTTCCGGTATATTCCAGCAATTTTATAAAAAGTCCGCCTTGGACGGAACGGTGCCTGAACCCGATTTGATCCGCAGTTATGGTATCGTACCAGTCCGTCATCACCACGCGCGATTTTGATGAATTGTAATTTTCCCACAACGGAGCCACGAAATCTTCAAAATCGTCCCGGTCTGCGGCCAGCGTACCGGTCCACACCAGCCAGTCGCTCTTTGTGTAGTCCGCGCGTATGTCCAGGGGCATCCCGTATCTGTTAATATGGCGGCGGTACGATGCAAATTCGCTTTCGGTAACATTGGCCGGCATGACGCCGGTTCCCCACAGCTTATCCCATACGATATTGTATTTCATGCTCCAGGAGCCTTGTCTGTCAAATGCAAGACGGTAGCTTCCGTCGCCGTTTGACGCTCGTTTTGCCCAATCCTCAGCCAGGTCCGACGCGATTTCCGTCATCTTACGGGAATCCTCGGCGCGGCCCAGCATGCGGTAAATTATGCTCATCCCGATAATGCCGGATATAGCTTTCAGCGACAGGTTACAGTTATGCGCAAGGTGGCCCGCAAAGTCGTCGGTACAGAGCTGATTTTCAGGGTCTCTGCCGTGCTTGACCAGATATTCCGCCCATTTTTCCAGCAGATCCATGTTTTCCGCCGCAAAGGAAACGTCTCCGTCCGCAACCGACGACGCAGCGGCCATCACTATCATGTTTCCGCATTCCTCAAGCGGCATCTGAAATTCCGCCGTGCCGTAGGAATACACCTGACCGGTAAGGTGGGGATATGTCCCCACGTCGTGCGGGGCAAAGTCATATTCCCATTGTTCGCTGCGGGCGAATTTGAAAACCGGCCGCATCATCCCGCGCACTAATTCCGGGTTATACAGCAGGAAGAGCGGGATTGACGGATAGCTGACATCCACCGTGGCGGCACAACCGTTTGAATGGCATTCCTTAGAAACAAAAAGTATTTTCCCCTCCGTATCAACGACAAGCTTATGCGCTGCGATAGCGCTGCGGTATGCAAGCTCAAGCAGTTCCGCGTATTTTTCTCCCCCGGCCCTCACTGCGTCTGCAAACATCCTTAGACAAAACGCATCGCAGGCCGCTTTTATCTCGTCATATTCGTCAAAGGCTTCTTTTATCGCCTCTTCAATCGTTTTACCGTCCCTGTTCCAATATGATGTCAACTCGTCCCCGAAGTACAGGAGCGAACGCACATCGTCGTATGCAAAGGTAAAAAGGCAGTCGCTGCTGCCGTCAATTGACAGGGGCACTTCCGCTGATATAAATGTCATTGTCCCTTTTCCCGCCCGTTTCGCTTCCTCGGGGCAGCAGTCAGCCACCGGGACCTCCGCTTCAAATACTTTCGTTACCGTCCCGGGAGCGTTGGCGCAAAGATAAACATATCCCCAATCTATTCGGATGTCATCGCCTTTCTTCTCCAGCACCGGCTGGTCTTTGCTCCCCATTTTAACTCCGGCTATACCGTCAACGGAAACCGGAACAGCGGCGACGTCATACTCTCCGCGATAATTCAGGCATAGTTCCTCGCTCAGTGAAATTCTTATTTTTACAATGTGATTCGACCCGTCCGACGAGTATGCCTTTACGTAAAGATAGCTGACCGGACGGGACATGAGATCAAGATCATCCAAAAGAAGCGGTGAAGTAAAAACCATCCGGAGCTTTATTCCCGCTTCTTCAAACGTGTATTCCGTGGACATCGCGTTCATGTCAAACCCGGTCTGTTTCATGGCCGGCTCGCTGCCGGCTCCCATAAAGCGATACCAACGGCCGTCTATTTCCGCCGTTCCCGTAATCGCGTTAGATTTTCCTGTCCAGTGAACGGTGTCCGAAGTCAAAACGTCTGTTTGGCTCCAAACCGAAAAATAAGGATCCACTGTTATAAGCGGGATTGCCGGTGGACGCATTCTCATATCCATCTGTCCTTTCTTTTCCTGTTATAATCATCCGGCGCCGTATAACGGTCCGGCGCTTTTCCTCAATAATCTTTTGACGCGTATCACGATGTGTTCGGCGCCTGTTGTTTTCCGTAATGTATCTTTTAATATTGCCGAACATTTTATGTTTGATTTTGGGTTTTGCATGCACAAGGTGTTGACGTGCCTCGTATTGCCCACGTGCCCCCTGGTTCTTGTACAGGTAAAAAATCCTGATGTGCAGCCGCAGAACCGCACACAGACATTGCCGACATTTATGCCTGACCATGCCGGAACTTCCGTGAAAAACAGAAAACGGTGAGCGCTCTCCGCAACGCAGCCGCGGGAGCGCACACCGTTTTCACCGTTTCGTCAGCCTACTATACCGCTGCGTTCAACGCCCTGGGTAAACTGATTCTGCAGGAAGAAGTAAATCACAAGCACCGGAAGGACGACCAAAGTGGTCGCCGCCATAACGACGCCCTCCGTATAAATGTTCGCCGCCGTTATCTCCGCGTCTGTCTCAGCTTTATCCGCGTTGACAAGCGTGTCGTAAAGCTTGGGCAGTCTTGCTATGACCATCTGCATTGATGTGTCTTTGATGTAAAGCACCGATTCATATGTATCGGTCCAGTGCCACACGATCGAAAGCACTATGTTCACCAAAAACGGAGCTTTAGACATTGGCAGAATGATCCTTGTGAACGTGGAAAACGGACCGCAGCCGTCCACCTTTGCGGCTTCTTCCAGCTCAGTCGGCACGCCCATATAGAACTGGCGGAAAATAAATACATAGATACCGCCCTTGAGCCCTGCGCCGAAGAAAGTCGGCAGAATGATCGGAAGCCAACCTTTCAGAAGCTGAAGTTTCGCGTACACGATATAGCTCGGTATTGCTGTAAGCTGCGGAGGAACGATTATGGTGAGCACAAGGACTACCAAGAGGACACCGCTGAGCTTGAATTTATATCGTGTCAAACCGTAACCGGCAAGAGAGGCCGCAAACAGGTGCCCTACCGTGGAAATCGCGGTAACTACGAGAGAGTTCACCACGGTTCTGCTGTAGGACAACGCCACACTCGCCTGCACAAAGTTGTCGCTGCATATGTACGTAGGTACCCACGAAACCGTGGGATCCGACAAATCCGCCGGGGATTTCATAGCGGTGACTATCATGTACAAAAATGGGTAAAGAAACACAAACGCTATGGACGCAATCAGGACATACTTGATCACCGTCAATATAAACTTGGTTATGAGACGGCGTATGTATTTGCCGGCAGTATCTCTGTCACTCATTTTGTACTTGAACATGGTGAATCTGAACGAGAGATTATCGATCGCTTTTTTAAACATATCCTGTCACTCCCTTCAGATCACTGTTCTACCGTGCTGTGCTGCTTCCTCGTGAAGAAGAGCACCACACCGACAAATGCAAGAACCACAAACAGATACGACCAGCTCATCGCCGCTGCAAGCGCCATATTCGTAGATTCGCCGCTGTTAGTCGTTATCAGACTTATCATCGAGTTCGAGTCGCTTGTGGCCGTGTCCACAATCGTGTATATGATGGTAAGCACGGTGACCGGCGCAAGAGACGGAATGGTTATTTTCCAATACATCTCCCATTCTGTCGCTCCGTCAACCCTTGCCGATTCATAAACCGACGTGGGTATCGACTGCAGGCCCGACAGGAAAATAAGTATCTGAACGCCCGAACGCCACAGTATCTGTGTGATTTCCGAAAACACAGCTTCAATCACCGATACAAACTGATCCGGAATGAAGACTATGAGCTCCTGCGGCAATGTTATGCCTCTGTCCATATTGCTCGTAAAGGCTTCATATCCGGCTGCGGCAGCCGATTCGTCTATCTGCTGTCCCAGCAGCTGCTGTACGATATATCCCGTACCAAGCAGCACCGGCAGGAAGAATATACTTCTGAATGCGCCGCGCAGAACCATCTTCGTGTTAAGGAGCACCGCCAGAATCATAGACAGTATGACAATCGACGGCACATACACCACAATCTGCCACATCGCACTTGTAAACACCGAAGTGAATGTCGAATCCTTGAAAATCGTAGTGTAGTTGGATATCCCGACAAAATCCATCTCCCAGCCCACTATCTTCGTTATCTGGCTGAAGCTGAGACGAAGAGAGTTGAGTATCGGATACGCAAAGAAAACCAACAGACCTATAAACCACGGAAGCATGAACGCGCATGCCTCAAGGGTCTTTCTCGTTTGGCTCCTTATCTCCGCCCGACTTCTCTGGAATGTAACCTTTTTCTTCTTTTTCTTGCCCGTAGTCTTTCCCTTGGACGAAGATGAGGGCTTCCCGGATGCCGACTTGCTGCCGGGTGAACTCTTTTTCTTTCCGGAAGACGATTTTTTCTTCCCGGAGGAGTTCTTACTGCCCGATGAAGTTTTTTTAGTCCCGGATGAGGATTTCTTCGGCGCATCGGCTTTCTTCTCTCCCGCGTCGGGTGCTCCTTCGGACTTCACGGGCTCCGCAGCGGTCTCCCTCGGCGCAACTGCCGCCTCGCCGGCCGCGGGATCGGATGTGCCTGCCACTTCTACCGCCGCAGTCTCTGCCGAAACCTCTGAGCTCTCCCCTGAGAGCTCAGGAGTGGCGGTGTCCTTTGAAACATCGGCGCTGTCCTTCATTTCGGAATCAACGGTATTTCCGTTTTCAAAAATGTTGTCTGACACTCAAATCCACTCCTTTCCGTTAAGCCTGATAGTCGAGGACTATGTATTCCATGGAGGGTATTACTACTGTCACCGTATCTCCGCCCTGGGACTGGTATGTATAGGTGTAGTCGCTGTCGGTATAATTCACGTACACGGCTTTGCCGTTTGCGTACCTTACTTCATATACCTCAAGCAGGGAACTGAGTTTACTGTGGTGGACCATCTCAGAGTTCCACACGCATCCCAGCTTCTCAGACATACTCTTGGAGACGCTTATAAGGTCGTCTTTCCATTCGTCATATTTGGACGAATACAACCAGTTCGCCGTGGTGTACTTCAGCTCCGACGCATTTTCACTTGTCAGGAGGAAGTAGGGCATGTACCCGTATTCCGCCCACTTGAGCTCCATCCACGTCATGTCGTGGGTCAGGTTACCCGGCACAGAACTGTAAGCAATGTAGCTGTGTATCACCATCTGGTAGAACGGTACCGCTTCATTGGATATGTCATACTGAGAGTGGGTGTAGTCAAGGTCAGTTATGCGCTCTGCCGAGCCCATGGCATATCTGTTGGATTCCGTCCAGTAACTCACCCCGCTGCCGGCAATCTCCGCCAGATTCTCCATGATGTAGTTGTAGGCCTCTTCACGCTGCATGGCGCTGTGGCTGCTGTAATCATTGTATATCCACCAGCCCAGCTTTTCAATGTTAAGTCCCACGCCCAAGTCCTTCGCATAGTTCACGTACGCAGGCAGATAGTCCTCAAACATTGAGCGGTAACTTCTCGCGTAGCCGTACTGTCTTGAATACATGGGAAGCTTGGTCCCGAGGTAGGCCGCATCCGTTCTGGCAGTGAAATCCCCCGTAAGCATATCCACGGGATTGACATTCAGCGTGAGAACCGCTCCGATTTCCCGAGCCGTCTCTGCGAGCGCCTTCAGACCGCTGCTGCCTCCCAGCTTTCCTTCGGCCGACGCTTTCAGCGGGTCCTTGTCATATCCTCCCACTTGCCAGCCGTACAGGGCGGTCGTAATCTGGACAGAATTCCCAAGCTCGCCGCTTACTTCCTTGAGTATTTCCTGTGCCTCTTCAAACGTAGTCATGGCCACGTAACGGTCCGCCAGCGACTGCTCTTCATAAATTCCCATGAACAGATCAAGTCCTACCTGCATCTGGTCGCTGTCAATATGGTCCGTAATATCGCCGTTCTTGAGCAGATACTCGCGGTAAGTATTCGCCATGCCGCTGTAGTCCGCTTCGCCCTTAAGAAGGAACTCATACCTCATTGAAAAGTCCTTCTTTTGTATATCGGTCTCAAATTTGGCAGAGTCTCCCCCTGCCCCGGACGACGTTATGCCGTACCCGCCTACCTGCTTGAGGTCGATCGCCCTGCGGTATGTAACCGTGCAGTATATTCTGTTGAGCTCAATAACATATCCGCCGGGATCATAGGATATTATGGAGTCCGCCGACCCCGACTCAATTATCGCAAAACTTGCATGCTGGTCGTCCTCGCGTATACCGAACACGGGCAAAGACACGTTCTTGACTCCCGTCGCGCTGTTGGCAATTATATCGTCGTATGTGACGCGCGTTGTGGTTTCACCGATTTTCTGCCTTTCTCCCACAGTCTCTCCGTACAGCTTCCACTTGTATGTGGTCTCTGTTTCACGTACGTTTTCCTCATTAAAGTAGGAAACGGCACCGGATCCGTCGGGATAGAAAACATATCCTGACGTCTTGTTGGTCTCAACGCACCCGAACATCGGCAACACATCGATCTGCGTAACTCTGTAATTGCCCTGTTCTATTATACTCTCCTGCGGGATCTCCACATGAAGAACATCGTCCTTCATATAGATTCTCACACTGAGCTGTATGTAATGCTTCTCATAGGCGAAAGTGACCTCAAACCCGCCCTCTATCTCGGTTATGGACATCTTCGCATTGTCGTACGTCTTATCCGCCCCCGTGTGGTAGTCTCCCGCAAGATAAACCGCGGTATCAATCGCACCAGAATTTCTGTTAGCGTCGTACACGTGGAGAATAATAAGCGAACTTACCTTCCTCCGCCACATTTCGTAAAGTTTTTCAAGCGGCTTTTTCGAAAGGTCCACCGTGGACGTCCACATGTACCCCGTGCTGTAATCATGCTCCTCGTAGCCTTCGGAATTCTTATCCCTGACCATTATGGAAGCATCCAGCGGGTGATAAAGCAGCTGGTAAGCGTTGCTGTCGTAAACTACCTTGTATCCGTCGTAATCCAGCGCGTCGTTCCTGTAGTCGCCGTCGTCATCCTGATATGTGAAATCATATGTGGACATTTCAGACGTATCCAACGCCTCATAATTTACATTCCCGGCCGCCTCGCTGCTGCTCCTTATGTCGCAGTTGCTCAGTACGAGCAGAACAAGCAGCGCCAACACCACGATCCACGCGGCAAACTTTATTATGCTCTTCCTCAGCGCTGTTTTGTCGATCTTAATCATAATTCTCACCTCACGAGTTCAGAAGCGTAAGCTCACGGAAGAAGCTTGTAAACACGCCTATAGCCTGATTGATGATGGCGTAAAGCAGGAATATTATGCACCATATAACCACCATGCACAGCAGTGCCCCAAAAACGCCTTTCACAAACGGCCATGCTTCATAATCGTTGAGCACTTTGAAACTTCCTATGAGCAGCAGAACCGTCCATGTGAGGATAACCGTGATGGAGCCGTAGTAGAAGAAGCCCTGTTCTCCCGAAAACAG
>CASDVX010000042.1 GCA_949284545.1 uncultured Eubacteriales bacterium | reverse complement strand
TGCATCTCCATAACATGCACTCTGTCGCCGAATATGTTTCTTGCAGGCTGGCCGAAAATATTTTTATCGGTAGCCGACCATGTGTCGGTCACTTCTGCCATCGGCGACGACGGAGTGATCGGGTAGATCGCCGCAACTTCGGTAAACGCATACGAGACGTGCGCAGCCGCGGTGTTGCCGTCCATGGAAATCTTTTTTCTTGTGATTGCCATTTTTGTTCCTCCTGTTTCTATTTATCATGCCGCAGATACAATCCGCGGCAATTTCCGGCATCCTGTGAAAAGCCGTGTCTCGACATTCTCACAGCTTTTAATGATAGCACAGTATCGGTGATTTGTAAAGCGTTGTTTGAGTAATTTTGCCCCGTATCGGCCGCCGCTTCCGTTAGGCCGCTTATCAGGGGAAAAGGGCTCTAAATAATACCTTTCATGTTGTCGTCAAGCCACTCCACCCGTTCATGCAGCCATGTTTTCAGATGGTTTACCGCCTGGGTGTAACTTCTGTACTTGTAGGCGTTGGGCCATATCTCGCTGTGTCCGTCGTAAAGCTCCGGCCAGCGTTTCCCGTTTCTCGTGGCGGCTTCAAGGGCCGTTAAATAGGCGTTATCTATTATCCCCTGTATGTTCTCCTCGGAAAATACCGTGCCGCGCAGCTCGTAATACCTTTCGGACATTCTGTTTCTGAACCAAGGGTCCTCCATAAGCCTGTCGATCCACGCATAATCGTCAACGTAGCGTTTTGACGAATCTATACACACGAATCCCGTTGACAGCTGCAGACCCATGCCGTAATTGCAGGTGCCGCAGGATATATCGTAATCCCATACGGGACCGTACTTTATTATCCCGTCGGTATCCAGAGTGAAAAACGTAGACAGTCTCATCCCGTCCACATTTTTCATGAGCTCCGTAAGAAGCACTCCGTCTATATAGCTGTCCACATCCAGATACGCCCTGTATCCCATCTCAGGGTCCGTGAAATTTTCGCCGTAGAGCGCGTCCTCGAACCTGCGTATGCAGTTTTTCAGGTATGTTTTCTGAGCCGCGGTAATGTCCTCCGGCTGGGGATATGACAACTCATACCTGCCGTATCCCGTGTCTATCATGTTCTGAGCCGTAAGCTTTTCCTGCTTATCTTTCGCAAAGAGATACCCCACCGACTCGGGCGACGTGTCTCTGCCGCCCTCAGTTATGTCCACCCTGTCGGAATCCACCTTTATGCTTTCGATAAGGACATACAAACCCAGGTATTCCTCATCCTTCATGTCGTCTTTGTCCGACGTTATGTACACCTCGCAGAACCGTATCCGCGGTGTCCATTCAAAATCCATGGAAGCAGCGAGAGAGTAAGCGAGATAATTGTGGAGCACCGTCTTATCACCGTATGTGCCGTTTATTATCCAGTCGTTTTCCGACGGCATCCCCAGAAGGGACACGTTATTGTTGGTGCCGTCGGAATTTTCAAGATGTATCTTGTACTGCTTTTTCGCGTAGATCTGAGCCGAGCTCTGGCCGCGTATTTTTACCGTGCAGTCGGATGTAACGGATGCGGATCTCCCCTTTCCGTAAAGGGTCCGCCCCGATGCGCCCGTGTCGTACAGATAAAATTTACCGTCCACTGCCACCGTCTGGTTTACTATTTTATCTCCTACATCAATAACGATAACCGGAAGGTCGGATGAGTACTCGCCCTTTATGAATATGGTGTTTGAACGCATACCGCGGTATTCGGCGTAAACCGCCACCGTTTTCTCGCTGTCAAGCGTCACTCTTCCCCTTTTCACGCGGACGCCGTCTGCATATACTGACACCGTCCCAGTTATTTCTTCACCGTCCTTGGTGTAATAAAACAGCGTGGGATAGTCGCTGCCCGTGGGCTGTACGCTGTACCTGTCCGCCATGAGCACGAAATCCCCGCCGTTTACAAACAGGCTGCAGCCTGCAAACATGGTTACGAAAACCGCCGCGCACACCGCCGCACAAATAAGACGCATAACGTGCGCAGTTTTTGAATTTATCTTTTCAGTTGTCTTTGCCTTTTTTGTTTTATTCGCCATGTTTTCCCTCCGTAAGTAAACAGCACCCCATTTTCGCTTTCACCAGTGCGGCGGGCAATGCTCCCGCCGTTTTTTGGTGAAAATCGCACGCAGCCGGTTCGCCGGGTTCCGGTATGTCCGAGCCGCAGCAATATAATACCCCGAGGGAGCGTTTTTGGCAATAATCGGCGCGCTTGCGCGGCGTCTTTTTTACAGTCAGTTCATATTGTGCCAGATAAAATGCACGTTATCTTTCCATGCATTTTATAGATAAAATATTTCTTGACAAACTGCGCTTATGTGATATAATATCACCGTTGCCGTGTGCTGCTATGGCTCAGTTGGTAGAGCGCGTCCTTGGTAAGGACGAGGTCGGCAGTTCAAATCTGCCTAGCAGCTCCACGCCGGGGCGGGGAAATCTCCGCCCCGGCGTCTTTTTATGCGCGTATCGTGTCCGGCTTCCCGGAGAGCGAAAAGAAGCCCCGGGACGTGGCTCGGGGCTTCTTTTCTTATATCTGCGTTTTCGGCGTTTTAACGTTTCACTCAGTCAGTCCGATTTACAGTGACAAGGTCACTCCACGGTGACGGATTTTGCAAGATTTCTCGGCTTATCCACATCGTTGCCGCGGAGCACCGCGGTGTAGTACGCGATAAGCTGGAGAGGGACAACAGCCAGCATCGGAAGCAGCAGCTCGTCGATATGCGGTACAGGTATGACAAAATCCACCGCCGTGCGGTCTATGTCCGCGTCCTCGCAGCAAACCGCGTAAACCATCGCTCCTCTTGCTTTGACCTCTTTTATATTGCTGACTGTTTTCTCAAAAAGCCTGCTCTGCGTAGCCACGGCTATTACGGGCATCATGTCGGTAACAAGACTTATTGTGCCGTGCTTGAGTTCGCCCGCCGCGTAGGATTCGGAATGTATATAGCTTATCTCCTTGAGCTTAAGCGAACCTTCCATGCTGAGGGCGTAGTCCAGCCCTCTGCCTATATACAGTAGATTTTCCGCGTTTACAAGTTTTGACGCCACAAACTGAGCGTTTTCCTTCTGCTCCAGAACCTTTTCAAGCATTGCAGGCATATTCTGAAGCTGTTTAACATATCCTCGGCATTCTTCCTCCGATATTTTACCACCGGCGAATGCCATTTCGAACGCCAGAAGGTACATGACTGCAAGCTGCACCATATACGCCTTCGTGGATGCCACGGCGATCTCCGGACCGGCGTGGGTATATATGAGCATATCGGCCTCACGTGCGATTGAGCTTCCCTTGGCGTTTACTATACCGAGAGTTTCCGCCCCCAGGCCCTTTGCCAGACGCAGCGCCGCGAGGCTGTCTGCCGTCTCTCCGGACTGAGATATGATTATCACAAGGTCGCCCTTCCCCACGAGAGGTTCTCTGTACCTGAACTCCGAGGCAATGTCCACACGTACGGGAACCCGGGCAATTTTTTCAATAACATACTGTCCGACTATGCCTGCGTGCATTGCCGTGCCGCACGCCACTATGAAGACCTGACGGAACCCGCGGAGTTTTTCCGGAGTTATGCCGCATTCGGAAAGGTCCGGCAGCCCGTCGGTTATTCTCGGGGTGATAGTGGTTTTCACCGCCGTGGGCTGCTCGTGTATCTCCTTGAGCATGAAATGCTCGTATCCCTGTTTCTCGGCGGCGTCCATGTCCCAGTCGGCTGTTTTCAGCTCTTTCTCAACCAACTGCCTGTCAAGGTCGTATATCTTTACGCCGTCCGGCTTAAGAACCGCAATCTCGTCGTGCTCAAGAAGGTAATAGTTGCGCGTGTACTTCAGTATTGCCGGGACGTCGGAGGCGATAAAGCTTTCGCCGTCGCCCACACCCACTATCAGCGGGCTTTCCCTGCGCACGGCGTATACCGTGTCCGGCTCGTCGGCAAATATTATCCCCAGGGCAAACGAACCCTCAAGCTTGCTGAGCACCTTCGCCACCGTGGCGAACGCGTCTCCCTTATAGTAATAGTCAAGAAGCAGCGCGACGGCTTCGGTGTCCGTCTCGCTTTTGAAGACCACGCCTTTTGAAATAAGGCGTTCCTTTATCGCCTTGTAGTTTTCTATTATGCCGTTATGGACTATAGTAACCTTCCCGCCGCTGTGAGGATGGGAATTAACGTCGCTGGGTTCGCCGTGGGTCGCCCAACGGGTATGCCCTATTCCCACATGTCCGGACGGTCGGTGCGTATTTTTCATTTTCTCCTCAAGGTCCGACAGGCGTCCCTTGGTTTTTTCGACCTCTATCCTGCCGTTTTCAAAAACCGCAATACCCGCCGAATCGTAGCCTCTGTATTCCAGCTTGGAAAGCGCGTCTATGAGAACATCCGTACAATCCCTAGGGCCTACGTACCCCACTATACCGCACATGTTCATACCTCCGAACCAAAATCCGCGCCTGCAAGGCACGGGCAAAACTCTTCATATATCCCAATTATTAAGACGGCTGATTCTATCATACGCTGTGTAAATTGTCAATAGTCCTGCGTGCTGCCGTAAAATACCGCCCTTTTTCATCCCTAAAACGGGATACCCGCTACCTTTTTCTCCTGAATTTGGGTTTAAGCACGTAAAAGGAATAAGCAAGATATGTGGACGCGACTATATTAACAAACACCCACACATAGTAAATCACGGTCACAGCCGCCAGATCCTCGTTCCCCGCCGCCGCCCACACTGCTATATTGAGTCCTATCCCGCAGACTCTCGATGCAGCGTAAAGGAGCAGAGCCTTTTTCCCTTCGGTACATACGATACCGTACATGCTGCCGTAACCGTCAAAAAATTTGCCGTACATCGCGGTTTCGGCAACGAGAAACCCGCCCTCAACGGCGGCGTAAATAATCCCGAAACCCGCCGACGGCTCCGCCGGCATGAAATTCACAAAGCTTCCAAGTGAAAAAAACAGAGCGAAAGCAGCCGGCATGTATACGTTTTTGAAATCGTCCTCTCCCCGGCGGAGCATTTTTGCCGCAACAAGCGCCAGAAGTACGCCGAACATGTCCGGCATCAGGTCCACGCCCCCCAGCCGGATGTTGAAAAGCCTGAAAAATATGCATGCCATAATCAGATCCGTGGCAAAATTCAAATTATCACCCCTTGCGCGGCCGTCAATGCAACCATGCTGATTTTAACATACCGTGTCGAGTCATGCAAGATTTTTCACTTGCTTTTTGCAACCGTATTTGATAGAATGTTCCGGAGAGGAGGCATTTTTTTGAAAGCTACAGCGGCGTTTTTCCGTCGTCTTTTGGGCGCGTCTGCAAGCCGGTATACCATCACCGGAGTGACCGCGTGGTTGATAGACAACGGCCTTTTCTCCATTTTAAAATGGATCTTCGGCAACAAGCGGATCTCCGTCCCGC
>CASDVX010000041.1 GCA_949284545.1 uncultured Eubacteriales bacterium | reverse complement strand
GTCGTAGGGGTATATGGTTATCTCCCCGTCTCTTTGGATGAATATCCTGTTGCGGCTGTTGGCGCTGCGCCCCATGATGAAATACGCGGCGGCCGCTTTCCTGCCGTCCGCGGTCAGCCCTATGATTATGCCTCTGCCCGGGTAGGAATTCCCCCGCAGCAGCTCTCCCGGATCGTTTACCGAATATGTGGACATGTCCTTTTCCTCCCTGTCTGCCCGCCGCTTTCCCGCGTCCCGCGGTTTTGTCCCTTTCCTCCGCATCCCCGCGTTCTTCGCTTTGCCGGGCTGTTCTCTCCGCCGGGCGGGACCGCAACGCGGTCCCCGGCTTTCTCTTTTTCGTATTTCTGGCGCTTCCTGCGCCTTTCATCGGCTTCTCCTGTCTCTCTTTCGCAGATTCCCCCGGCGCATTTCCCGACCGTTTCCTCAGACCTCCGCCGTTTCCCGGCCGTTTCCCTCGCCGCTTCTCCCGCCTGTTGCCTTGACTCAGCTTACGGTTTCCTCTATCTTCTTTTACCCTTTCTTTTCGGCCATCTCCGCCGCCGTCTTTTCAGCCGCCATGGGAAGTATCACCCATTCCGCCTGCTCCATCACTCTTTTCTGAAGCGTGCGCGGGTCGTCCCCCTCCTCTACGTTCACGGCCTTCTGCATTATTATTTCCCCGCCGTCGGGTATCTCGTTTACGAAATGCACCGTCGCGCCCGTAACCTTTACTCCCCGCTCAAGGGCCGCCTCATGGGGTCTCAGCCCGTACATGCCCGGGCCGCAGAAGGAGGGTATCAGCGACGGATGTACGTTTATTATACGCCTGTCCCATCTGCTCACAAAATCCTTCGACAGTATGCTCATGAATCCGGCAAGGATTATAAGCTCCGCGCCGTGCTTTTCAAGCAGCTCCTCTATCCTTTCCTCAAAGGCGGCGGGCGTAAGCGTCTTTCTGTCCGCCGTCTCGGCGGCTATCCCCGCCTGCCTCGCTCTTTCCAGCGCGTACGCCCCGGGGCTGCTGCTTATCACCGCGACTATTTCCCCGGAAACCAGCTTTCCGCTGCGCTGGGCGTCTATCAGGGCCTGAAGGTTGGTTCCCCCGCCGGACACAAGGACCGCTATACGGGTTTTCAGCATATCACCACGCCCTCCGGGCCTTTCGTAACTTCTCCCAGAACGTAGGCCTCCTCGCCGTTTTCACGCAGCACGGACACCGCTGCGTCCGCGTCTTCCGCGGATACCACGCAGGTCATGCCCACGCCCATGTTGAAGGTGTTGAACATTTCCCTCCTGGGTATGCCGCCCTTTTTCTCTATAAGGTCGAACACGGGCAGCACCCTTACGTTCTTTTCCTCTATCCGCGCCGTCATGCCGTCGGGCAGCGAACGGGGTATGTTCTCGTAAAATCCCCCGCCGGTTATGTGGGACACGGATTTTACCTTTATCTTCTCAAACAGCGCCAGCATAGGCTTTACATATATCTTGGTGGGCGTGAGCAGGGTCTCCCCCAAACTCTTTCCGCCCAGCTCCTCAACCGGCGACGAAAGGTCGGCGGTCTCGGTTCCCAGCACCTTCCTCACAAGGGAAAACCCGTTGGAATGCACGCCCGAGGAGGGAAGCGCCACTATAACGTCCCCTTCCCTTATTTCAGTCTTGTCCAGTATCTTTTCCCTGTCAACTATCCCCACGGCAAAACCCGCAAGGTCGTATTCGTCCTCGGGATAAAAGCCCGGCATCTCGGCGGTCTCGCCGCCTATCAGCGCCGCGCCTGCGCTGACGCAGCCGTCGCACACGCCCTTGACTATGTCCGCTATCTTCTCGGGCACGTTTTTCCCGCATGCTATGTAGTCAAGGAAAAACAGAGGTTTAGCCCCGCAGCAGATTATGTCGTTTACGCACATTGCCACGCAGTCTATCCCCACGGTGTCATGCCTGCCCGTGAGGAACGCTATTTTCAGCTTTGTGCCCACTCCGTCCGTGCCTGAAACCAGCACAGGCTCCTTCATCCCCGCCAGCTCCGGGATGAAAAGCCCGCCGAAATCCCCTATGCCGGA
>CASDVX010000040.1 GCA_949284545.1 uncultured Eubacteriales bacterium | reverse complement strand
TCCGACGAAAAAAATATTAAAGACGAACAGGCCGAAGCGTAAACAATCAATCAGAGCAACGTCTCCCGAGTAGGAGGGAGGCGTTGCTTTTTACTGTCATTATCGGAAACCGAACACCAAAAGAAGAAATCACAGCGAAATTTTCGAAATGGCTTGACATAAGTTCCTTGCTGTGGTAGAATACGTTCGCTTTAGAATGATAAAGTGATAAATAAATGAAATTGGAGGAGACAACTATGAGCATAAAGAGAGTGATCTCGTCATTGCTTTGTGCCGCGCTTTTAACCGTATCCGCCGCTGCGTGTAATCAGAACGAAACGGAATCTGACATTGAGTATGTAAAAAACAAGGGTACACTGGTGGTAGGAATTACGGACTTTGCCCCGATGGACTACAAGGACTCATCCGGCGAATGGATAGGCTTTGATGCGGACATGGCGAAGGCGTATGCCGAGAGCCTGGGCGTTGAGGCCGAGTTTATCGTGATCACATGGGGCAACAAGGCTATGGAGCTTGAGACCAAGGCCATAGACGTTGTTTGGAACGGAATGACTATCAATGACGAGGTCAAAGCGCTGATGAGTGTGAGCGATCCGTATTGCAAAAACGCGCAGGTCGTGGTAGTTAACTCAGCTGTTGCCGACCAGTACAAGACCGCGGAAGACATAAAAGAGTTGTCATTTGCGGTGGAGGACGGTTCGGCCGGCGCCGAGGCGCTTGACGCAATAGGCGTTGAGTACACTGCGGTCGTCGACCAGGCCACCGCTCTTACAGAAGTAGCCTCCGGAAGCGTGGAAGCCAGCGTTATCGATCTGCTTATGGCGAAAGCCATGGTAGGCGAGGGCACCAGCTATCCTGACCTTGTGGCCACCGTTGAGCTGACAAGCGAAGATTACGGCGTAGGATTCCGTAAGGGCAGCGACCTTGTGGCTGATTTCAACGCGTTTCTGGAAAAAGCCTATGAGGACGGCACGGTCATGAAGACTGCGGAAAAATACGGTATAGAAAGAAACATTATTGAAAAATGATATTGTGGTGATTTTGCAGCACAAAAGGCAGAGGGCGGCGCGTGCGCTCCCTCTGCCTTGGTGCGGTCTGACGGGAGAAAGATTATGTATTCGTTTTGGGATGTTACGCTTTCGCTGCTCGACGGCTTTTGGATTACCGGCAAGCTCTTTTTGCTCACCCTGCTGTTTGCACTGCCGCTGGGATTAATAGTGTGTTTCGGGTCCATGAGCAAATATAAAATCCTGAGCGCCCCGGTGAAAACGATTGTATGGATAATCCGCGGGTCGCCACTGATGCTGCAGATACTTATAGTCTATTACGGCCCGGGCCTTATGTTTGGGTTGCCGTTGCTGCCGAGATTCAGCGCAGCCCTTGTGACATTTGTCATCAATTATTCGTGCTATTTTTCTGAGATATACAGAGGCGGTATACAGGCGGTTCCCAAGGGACAGTACGAAGCGGGACAGGTGCTGGGCATGACCAGAAGCCAGATCTTTTTCAGGGTCACCCTGCTTCAGTTCGTGAAAAGGATAATACCTCCGATGGGCAACGAGCTTATCACGCTGGTTAAGGACACCGCTCTCAGCCGCACAATAGCCGTTTACGAGATCATATGGGCAGCCGAATCGTTTCAGAAAAAGGGGTTGGTGTGGCCTCTGTTTTACACGGCGGTGTTCTATCTCGTGTTTAACGGGCTTCTGACAATACTTTTTTCTAAAGCGGAGAAAAAGTTGAGCTACTTTAATTAGTCGGGAGAGGTAGAAGAAAATGGCGCTGCTTGAGGTGAAAGATCTCACGAAGAGTTTCGGGAAAACTGAAGTATTGAAAGGAATAAGTTTTTCCCTTGAACAGGGCAAGGTGTTATCGATAATAGGCTCATCAGGAGGAGGAAAAAGCACACTGTTGCGCTGCCTGAACTTTCTGGAATTTGCGGAAAAGGGAACGATTTCGGTCAACGGAGAAACCGTCTACGACGGAGAGAAGAGGGGAGAAACGAGCGAAGCGCGTATGCGGGAAAACAGGCTGCATTTCGGTCTGGTTTTTCAACAGTTCAACCTGTTTCCGCAATACGACGTGCTGGGAAATATTACTCTTGCCCCCACGCTTCTCAAACGCGGGACGGCGGAAGAAATCACGGCGCGTGCAATGGAACTGATAAAGCGCGTAGGACTCGAGGATAAGGCACATAATTACCCATGCCAGCTTTCGGGAGGTCAGCAGCAGAGAGCGGCTATTGCGCGAGCGCTTGCACTTGATCCTGAGATACTTTGTTTTGACGAGCCGACGTCCGCGCTTGATCCGGAGCTTACCGGTGAAGTCCTGAAAGTTATTAGGGAACTCAAAGAGCTTGACCGCACAATGATAATAGTTACACATGAAATGAATTTTGCCAGAGATGTGTCCGACGACATCATATTTATGGCTAACGGGGAGATAGAAGAGCAGGGACCGCCGGAACAGGTGTTCGGTTTTCCGAAATCCGAGATTCTGAAAAAATTTCTCAAGGACTATTCCTGACAGATATGTTTAAGAAAAAAATAAAAAGGCATTTAGGCAATAAAACTGTTGACAAACGGAGCGCAAGGTGGTATGATACGCGGGACGAAGCAGAATTTGACCGTTCTCACCCTGCTGCAGTGCTCGACAGGGTACATACCACAGGCTTGGTATACGCGGGTGCATTCTGTCCCCGCGTTTTGCTTTGTTAGATTGCTTGGAGGTGCTGACCATAAAAGAAAAGAATCTTCTCATTAATGAGGCGATTACGCACAAAGAGGTGCGCCTCATAGGCGCGGATGGGTCTCAAATGGGCATTTGCAGCGCAAAAGAAGCGCTCAGGATTGCTGATGAGGCGAATCTTGACCTTGTTGAAATTGCGCCGCAGGCGACGCCGCCCGTTTGCCGCGTCATGGACTACGGAAAGTACTGCTTTGAACAGGCCAAGAAGGAAAAGGAAGCCAGGAAGAACCAAAAAGTCGTTAATGTTAAAGAAATTCAGATGTTCATAAAGATAGACACTAACGATTTTAACACCAAGGCGAATCACGCCATCAAGTTCCTTCAGAACGGCGACAAAGTGAAGATGTCCGTGAAGTTCAAGGGAAGGGAAATGACGCATACGGAGCTGGGACTTGCACTCATACAGCGGTTTTTGGATACTGTTGCCGCATATGGGTCTGCGGAAAAGGCTCCTAAGCTTGAGGGGAGAAACTACACTGTTGTTATTTCCCCAAAGACAACGAAATAATTTTTGAGAGGAGTACCCAAAATGCCCAAGATCAAGACGCACAGCGGTGCATCGAAGAGATTCAAACTCACGAAGACCGGAAAGGTCAAGTTCGCGCACGCATACAAGTCGCACATTCTTAACAAGAAGACGACCAAGCGCAAGAGAGGTCTGCGCAAGGCTTCCTATGCGGACGCAACAAACACAGCGGCTATCAAGAAGCAGCTGCCGTATTCATAATTACAGCATAGGAGGAAACTTAAAATGGCAAGAATAAAGGGCGCAATCATGACGCGCAAAAACAGAAAGAAGACTCTTAAGCTGGCTAAGGGCTATTTCGGTGCTAAGAGCAAGCTTTACCGTACTGCCAACGAAGCGGTGATGAAGTCTCTGTCTTATGCGTATACGGGCAGAAAGCTGAAGAAGCGCGATTTTCGCCGCTTGTGGATCACACGTATTTCCGCCGCATGCAAGCTTAACGGCGTGAACTATTCCACTTTCATGAACGGGCTCAAAAAGGCCGGCATAAATCTCAACCGCAAGATGCTTTCTGAGATGGCCATACACGACGCGGAAGGCTTTGCGAAACTCGTCGATACCGCAAAAGCCGCCAAATAATGAAAAGTACCCGAGCATGGACTCGGGTATTCTTCGTTTTACATCTTCGGTCGAATTCCTGCAGACGTTATCGTCCCGTGCAGGAATTCGGCGTATGAGGGGAGGTTTTTCGGTGGCGGTTTTTCATATAGACAGTCCGGAAAACCGATTTGTCAAGCAGGCGTCACTGTTGTTAAATGACAGAAAAGCAAGAGGGGAAACCGGTCTTGCTGTTATTGAAAACGAGGTAATGCTCAGGGAAGCATTAAGTGCAGGTGTCAAAGTGAAACAGGCGTTTTTTGGTGCCGAGAGCGAGAAAAAATTTTCAGAACTTATAGGCCTCAGCGAAGACGCAGGAGCAGACGTATTCATCACCGGGGACAGAGCAATGAGGCGGCTTACCGCTCTTGAAACTTCGCGCGGCGTTTCGGCGGTGATAGACACCGCAAGTCTTCCCAAGCTGAAAATAGGAGCCGAGGGAAAGTATATCGTGTGTGAGAAAATATCCGACCCAGGCAATGCGGGTACTATTTTACGCACAGCGGATGCCATGGGATTTAACGGTGTCATTTTTACTCCGGGCAGCGTTGACCCGTATTCGCCAAAGACCGTACGTGCGACAATGGGCAGCCTGTTTCGGGTTCCTACGGCCTGCGGACAGGATCTTGGCGAGATATTTGCTGAGCTTTCAAAAAACGGCATAAGGACCATTGCAGCGGTGCTTGATGAAAACGCAGTTCCGGCAGACGAAATAAAAGTTTCAGGAGGAGTAGCCGTATTTATTGGGAATGAAGCAGCAGGGCTTACTCCCCAAACTGTTGATATGTGTGACTTGAGGGCATATGTACCGATGACAGACGGCCCCGAATCGCTCAATGCAGCGGTTGCAGCAGCAATATTTATGTGGATATTCCGCAAAAAATGACGGTTCAAAACGTTTTTTATGGGAGGTGACGACGATGCTCAAATGGATCTGGCTTGCTGAGATATTCGGGACCGGCAGCATAAAAACCGATGAGCTTACGGACGTTTTCGGATCTGCCGACGGAATTTACGAAGCGACTGAGCGTGAATACCGGCGTTTGAGGTTTCTCAGTTCCGGAGATATCGAAAAGCTGAAAAATAAGTCTTTGGATACGGCGGAACGTATACTTGCGCACTGTGAGGAAAAGGGATATAAGCTGATCTGCCAGGAATCCGAGAATTATCCCGAAAAACTTAAAGATATCCCGGCAAAGCCGGTTCTGCTGTATGTAGACGGCGAAATGCCTGACACAGATTACAGACCGTCGTTTTCAATAGTGGGTACCAGGAAGGCTACCCCATACGGCGCGAAGGTGGCATCGATGATGGCCATGGGCGTAGCTCAGGCAGGGGGTACTGTCACAAGCGGTATGGCCGAAGGTATTGACACGTTTGCGCATAAAGGTGCGTTGAGAGGCAACGGAAAAACGATAGCGGTTCTCGGCTGCGGTCTGGACGTGTGTTATCCCAAAAGCAACGAAGCGCTTAAAGAGATTATATCTTCCAATGGCTGTATAGTTTCTGAATTGGCCCCCAAAACGCGTCCCACAAAGTATGCGTTTCCCATACGCAACCGGATCATAGCCGGACTTTCTGAAGTAACAGTCGTCGTGGAAGCCGGAATAAGAAGCGGATCTCTCATCACGGCTACTTATGCCGCGGAATTTGGAAGGACAGTTTACGCCGTTCCGGGCAATATAGACAGAAGCGAAAGTGCCGGACCGAACCGCCTGATAATTGACGGAGCCAGACCGCTGGTCACCGTGCGCCAGCTGATAGCTGAAACACTTCCGCTGTATCCTCATACTTTGAGCTTGGCGTCACTTGAGAATACCGGACTTTTACAGGAAGCGAAACGAGCCGAAGCTGAACTTCTGGAAGAGGTGAAGGGGCATCAGAGGCAACTTTATCGTAAGGATAAGGAAGAAAAGAAAGTTCAAGTGCAGAAGGCGCTTCACGAAACCGGGGGCAGCGACCGTCCTTTAGATACTCCGGGAGGGCTTAGCGAGCTGCAGGAAAAGATATACGGTCTCGTACGCGACGAGACCCCGAACCTTAACGATATAGCGGCTAAATGCAGCGAGCCGGTTTATCGTGTGGTAGCGGAAGTGACGTCGCTGGAACTCAAGGGCATAATAGAGCTGCTGCCGACAGGGAGATTTGTAGTTAAGGACCGCGGGTGAGCAAGGCAGCTTGTGCGAAATTGCAGCCTGCTGCATGCGGGGAAAGGAATATGCAAGCCAATGTCAAAACTTGTGATCGTTGAATCGCCGTCGAAGGCGAAAAGCATAGGAAAATATCTGGGAAAAGGCTACAAGGTGGTCGCCTGTATGGGCCATGTGCGCGACCTGCCCAAAAGCAGTCTCGGCGTGGACGTGGAAAACGGGTTTACCCCGAAGTACATTACAATCCGCGGGAAAGCCCAGCTTGTAAACGACCTGAAAAAGCAGGCTAAGGCGAGCGATGCGGTGTATCTGGCCGCAGACCCCGACCGCGAAGGAGAGGCCATTTCATGGCATTTGGCCACGATCCTGGGACTGGATGAATCCGCAGCGGACAGGGTTACGTTTAATGAAATAACAAAAAGCGGAGTAAAACAGGGAATATCACAGCCTCGGACGATAAATTTAAACCTTGTGGACGCTCAGCAGGCGCGAAGAGTCCTTGACAGAATAGTGGGATATAACCTGAGCCCGTTTCTGTGGAAAAAAGTCCGCCCCGGGTTGTCTGCAGGACGCGTACAGTCCGTTGCCGTCAAAATAATTGTCGACAGGGAGAATGAAATCAATCGCTTTGTCCAAGAGGAATATTGGACAATTGACGTATCACTTGTTACTTCGGAGAAAGAGAGATTTGTAGCCAGGTTATTCGGGAATGAGGCTGGAAAACTCGAATTGCATAACGAAGAAGAAGCCGGGGCAGTCGCAAAAGCGCTAAAATCGTCGCAATATAGTGTTGCGGACGTCAGACTGGGGAGAAAAACAAAAAATCCTGCGCCGCCGTTTACCACATCGACTCTGCAACAGGAAGCATCGAGAAAGCTTGGGTTTGGTTCCAACAAGACCATGTCGGTAGCCCAGACGCTGTACGAGGGCGTGGACACGAAAGCCATGGGTACGGTCGGACTCATCACTTATATGAGGACAGATTCGTTGCGCATATCACAAGAGGCCGCGTTGGCAGCGCGCAACCTTATATCGCAGCGGTATGGAACGGAATATCTGCCAGACTCCGTCAGGGTATTCAAGAGCCGCTCTACCGCTCAGGACGCACACGAGGCCATAAGACCTGCAGATCCTTTGCTAACACCGGAAACAGTCAGGGGCGATTTGACCAACGACCAGTACAAACTGTATAAGCTGATATGGGATAGATTTATCGCTTGCCAAATGAAAGCCGCCGTCCTGGATACGATTTCCGTGGATATATCTGCCGGAAAGTATATCCTCAAGGCAAGCGGACAGTCTGTAAAGTTTAACGGCTTTACTGTGCTGTATGAAGAGGGAAAAGATGAGAAACAGGAGGAGGGGCAAAAACTTCCCCCGATGGAAAAGGGAGATCCGCTCAATATGGAGAAAGTGGACCCGCAGCAGCACTTTACGCAACCGCCTCCGAGGTTTACTGAAGCCACATTAATAAAAGCTCTTGAGGAAAACGGGATAGGACGTCCTTCCACATATGCTCCGACGATATCGACCATCATTCAAAGAGGATACGTGAGCAAAAAAAACAAGTCGTTCTGTCCGACGCCGCTTGGAGTGGCGACAAACACAATAATGACCGATCATTTTTCCGATGTGATCAACGTGAGCTTTACGGCAAAAATGGAGGATGATCTGGACAGGATCGCAGCGGGAGACAGACGCTGGGTGGATACCATGAGCGATTTTTACGCTGTGTTCAGCAAGACGCTGGAGACAGCTGAACACGATATGGGTGATACTCACGTCAAGGTAGAGGACGAAGTTACTGATATCTTATGCGAAAAATGCGGCAGAAACATGGTGATAAAAAACGGGAGGTTTGGAAAGTTTCTGGCGTGTCCGGGATACCCGGAGTGTAAAAATACACGGAGGCTCGGGGAAACAAAACCTCCGGAGTTGTCGGATCGTCTGTGCGAAGTTTGCGGGAGACCCATGGTGATTAAGAACGGCAGATACGGAAGCTTTCTTGCATGCTCCGGGTATCCGGAATGCAAAAACGTTGTATCCCTCGCAAAAGAAGTGCCTCAGGCGTGCCCGAAATGCGGAGGGGATCTTCAGCAGCGTTTCACGAAAAGACACAGGAGCTTTTTCGGTTGCAAGAATTATCCGAAGTGCGATTTTGTAACGTGGGATGAACCGATGGAAGAAAAATGTCCGAGGTGCGGTAAAACGCTGTTTTCAAAGAAAACAAAGGCCGGGGTCAAGGTGACGTGCTTACAGCCGACATGCGGGTACAGCCGGACCGACTCTGTCCCTGAGGAGAAGCATTCCGATGAGTGAGCGGATAAATGTGATAGGCGCGGGGCTTGCCGGCTGTGAGGCAGCCTGGCAGGCGGCCAACAGAGGTGTACAGGTAACGCTCTGGGAAATGAAACCCGGGAAGTACTCTCCCGCGCACGTGAAACCGGGCTTTGCCGAGCTTGTATGTTCAAATTCGCTTCGTGCGGAGGGCCTTTCAAATGCAGTCGGATTGCTGAAAGAGGAAATGAGCAGACTTGATTCGGTTATAATGCGGTCCGCATATTCCGCCAGAGTGCCGGCCGGCGGAGCGTTGGCAGTGGACAGGGAAGCTTTTTCCCGGCTTGTCACCGAGGCGATAGAAAGTCATCCGAACATACACGTTGAGAACGCTGAGGTCACGGATATACCGGCCGACGGAACGGTTATAATAGCTACCGGTCCGCTGACCGGCGGAAAAATCAGTGAAAGCATATCGTCGCTTGTGGGGGGAGAATACCTGCATTTTTACGACGCTGCGGCCCCGATAGTTTCTGCTGACAGCATAGACCTTTCAAAAGCTTATTTTGCGTCGAGATACGGTAAGGGGGAAGGGCAGGATTACATAAACTGTCCTATGTCTGCCGAGGAATACAAAGCGTTTTGCGATGAGCTGGTGAATGCGGAAACCGCCGAGCTCAAAGAGTGGGACAGAGAGATAAATGTTTTTGAAGGCTGCATGCCCGTGGAGATTATGGCCGCAAGAGGGTTTGAAACACTGCGTTTCGGTCCGATGAAACCCGTTGGGCTTCCGAACCCCCATGAGGGAGGGAAACTGCCCTATGCGGTGCTTCAGCTCCGGCGGGATAATTTTGATGGCACCATGTATAATCTTGTGGGATTTCAGACGCATCTGAAGTTTCCCGAACAGCGCCGGGTATTCGGAATGATTCCCGGACTTGAAAACGCGGAATTTCTGAGGTACGGCGTGATGCACAAAAACACTTTCCTTAATTCCCCGAAGCTTCTGGACAAGTACTACCGTCTCAGGGGCAATGAACGGATTTATTTTGCGGGACAGATAACAGGCGTGGAAGGCTACGTAGAGTCGGCGGCGTCGGGATTGGTCTGCGGAATATGTGCGGCAAACGTTTTAACGGGGAAAGAACCGGTAGATTTTACCCGGCAGACTGCATTGGGGGCCCTGCAGCATTATGTTTCAGAGGGCTCGAATTGCGAGTTTCAGCCGATGAATATTAATTTCGGCATAATTGACAGTCTGGATGAACGAGTCAGAAACAAGAAGGAAAGATATGAGCGCATTTCACGGCGCGCACTTGAAGTTTTGTCCGAAAAAGTGTAGAATACTACAGGTATTCGGCTGCCAAAAACATACGGGGATGTGTAAACGCAGATGAATGAAAAAATAATAGTAGACGCACACGGCGGGGATAACGCCCCGTTGGAGATCATCAAGGGATGTGCAAGGGCAGTCAGGGACTACGGCGCCCGTGTCGTAGTTGTAGGGCGTGAAAATGAGATTCGTGCCGCTGCAGAGCAGTCGGGCGCTTCGCTTGCCGGGATAGAGATAAGGCATACTGAGGACATACTCACTATGGAAGATGATCCTGTTTCGGTGGTAAGAAAACATAAGGATTCCTCAATGGCCGTGGGGCTCCGTATGCTTTCCGCAGGAGAAGGAGGGGCCTTTGTTTCCGCAGGCAGTACGGGAGCGCTTGTCGTTGGATCAAGGTTGATTGTCAAAAACCTTCCGGGAATCAGGCGCGCGGCGCTGGCCACGGTCCTGCCGTCTGACAAGGGGGCGTATATGCTCCTTGACTGCGGCGCGAATTCCGAATGCAAGCCTGAATTTTTGAGAGATTTCGCCGTAATGGGATCCGCGTATATGAACGTAATATGCAAGGTTGAATCCCCCAGGGTGGGATTACTCAGTAACGGCACGGAGGAACACAAGGGGACGGAACTCACCAGAGAAGCAAAAAAGCTGATTGAAGCTACGGACCTGAATTTTGTCGGATATATAGAAGGACGCGACGCACCTATGGGCGGATGTGACGTTGTGGTTACCGATGGATTTTCGGGCAATGTTTTTCTGAAGCTTTGCGAAGGAATGGGCAAGATGCTCTCAGGGGTCCTCAATGATGCGTTCAAAAGAAATCCCGTAAGGATGCTGGGTGTAGGTATAGCATACGGCGCTATAAAGGATGTAAAAAAGCAGCTGAACTACAAAGAATACGGAGGCGCACCGCTTTTAGGCCTTCTTAAGCCCGTAATAAAGGCGCACGGAACCGCGGACGAGCGGGTGATAGCGGTGACAATCAAACAGGCGATGGATTACATTGCCGGAGATGTAGGCGGACGTACGGAAAAAATGATAAACGAGGTAATGAAAACGGCAGTGCCGGCCGCGGAACCGAGGGATTCGGAGTGAAGCAAATGCGTGTTAATTTGGATGAATTTCAGGAAAAAATAGGTTACAGGTTCGGCGATGAATCACTTTTGCGGCTTGCACTTACGCACACGTCCTATGCCAATGAGAGCAAGGACAAAACTATCGGGCACAATGAGAGGCTTGAATTTTTGGGTGACTCGGTGCTGTCCCTTACGGTCACAGAGGCGCTGTACCGGAGATTCGGGAATCTGCCGGAAGGAGAGCTGACCCGCATTCGCGCGTCGCTGGTTTGCGAAAAGACGCTTTTTTTGATGGCGCAGGAGATTAACCTCGGCGAGTATCTGTACCTCGGGAAGGGCGAAGATGCGTCGGGCGGTCGGGGAAGAGCATCAGTATTGTCGGACGCATATGAAGCCGTAATTGCAGCGATATATCTTGACGGAGGTCTCAATGCGGCCAAAAACTTTATTATGCCAAGAGTGAGGGACCATCTTGAGAATCACACATCCGATATCCCGAGAGATTACAAATCCGAACTTCAGGAAATAATACAGCAAAATCATGGGGAAAGGATATCCTATGTGATAGCCGATGAAAAAGGTCCCGACCACAACAAGCTTTTCAAAGTAGAGGTGTATCTCAACAGCAACAGGATAGGCGAAGGGACGGCGCCTTCAAAGAAGGAAGCGGAACAGATGGCGGCAAAAGAAGCGTTGCTGCTTATGGGAAAATGAAGCACGGCAATATCGGAATTTTTATACCGCACCTCGGCTGTCCGCACGACTGTGTATTTTGCAACCAAAAACACATCTCCGGCACTGCCGTTTCTCCGCAGCCCGACGACGTCCGCCGGATACTTGCTGAGGCAGTGGAAAACATGGGGACCGATCACGACTGTGAGATAGCTTTTTTCGGGGGAAGCTTTACGGCTATAGAGCGCGATTATATGACGGCACTGCTTGACGCCGCCAATGAATATTCGCGGTATTTTTGCGGTATACGGGTGTCGACACGTCCGGACTGCATAAACGAAGAGGTTTTGTCTGTTCTGAAAGAGAAGGGCGTAACGGATATTGAACTTGGCGTGCAAAGTATGGATAACGCCGTCCTTATGAGGAGCTGCAGGGGACATGCAGCCGAGGATACCGTCCGGGCATCTGAACTTATACGTTCATTTAAGATAGGTTTGGGCCATCAGATGATGACGGGGCTCCCGGGAGACAGCCCGGAAGGAGCTTTGATGACCGCGAGGGAAATAGCGGCAATTTCTCCGGATACAGTAAGGATCTATCCGACTTTGGTAGTAAAGGATACAGCTCTTGCGCGCATGTACCGCAGGGGGGAATACCGTCCGCAGACCGTGGAGGAAGCGGTTTCTCTGTGCGCGGAGCTGATTTTGATTTTTGACCGTGCCAACGTCCGTGTGATACGCACGGGCCTTCACCCGGATGTGGAAAATTCCGTGATCGCAGGTCCGTACCACCCCGCATTCGGAGAACTTTGTGAAAGCAGAATATATCGCAATCAGGCTGAGACGCTTATAGAAAGCAGGAACGAGGTTGAAGGCAAACTGCTGGTAAACCCAACGGAAATATCAAAAATGACGGGCCAGCACCGGGAAAATTTAAACTACTTATCCCGCAAATTCGGTGTAGAATTCAAGGTTTTGCCGGACCCGTCGCTGAACAAAAGAGAGATAAGGGTAATTTGACTTACGGGAGAGTGTCGGGATGCAGCTTAAGGCGCTTGAAATACAGGGTTTCAAATCTTTTCCGGACAAGACGCGGCTTTCTTTCGGGAGCGGGATAACAGCGGTTGTCGGACCTAACGGCAGCGGAAAGTCCAATATCAGCGACGCAGTGAGATGGGTACTGGGAGAAAAATCCAACAAAAATCTCCGCGGGACGAAAATGGAGGACGTGATTTTCAACGGTACCGATACCCGAAAGCCTCTCGGATTTGCCGAAGTTACTTTGGTTTTGGACAACGAATCTCGGGAGCTTCCGTTTGACGGAGATGAAATATCCGTGACGAGAAGGTATTTTCGTTCGGGAGAAAGCGAGTATCTCATAAACGGTGCTGCGGTCAGGCTTCGGGATATCCACGAGCTTTTCATGGATACGGGGCTTGGGCAGGACGGTTATTCAATAATTGGGCAGGGCAAAATCAGCGAGATTGTTTCGGCAAGAAGCGAGGAACGTCGTGAAATATTTGACGAAGCTGCAGGCATATCCAAGTATCGCAGTAAAAAAGAGGAATCCGAGAGACATCTCAAGGCTGCGGAAGACAACCTTGAAAGACTTCTGGACATCCTTAACGAACTTGAAAGCCGCGTTGAGCCTCTGCGCAAGCAGAGCGAGCAGGCGAAAAAGTTTTTGGAGTATGACGGAAAGCGCCGCGAGCTGGAGATTGGCCTTGCGCTGATTAATCTTGATAAAACCGGCGACCAGCTCAGGGAAATAGAATATAAGATTGAAACCGTTCGCGCGCAGTATGACGGCGTCACATCTTTCATTGAGGGTGCGGACGCGGAAATGGAGAATATGTCCGATGAGTGCCAGCGCATTGCCGCAAGCATTGACGAAGCAAGAAGAAACGCGGCCGGATATGAGGACGAAGCAAGGAACGCAGAATCCGAAGTTGCGGTTATAAGAAATGATATAAGCCGTGACGGTGATATGCAGTCGCGGATTGAAGAAGATATATCAAAAATGCTCAAGTCCGCGGATTTTGACGATGTGATTGAGGAAAGGAAAAGCAGAATTGAAGCGGGCAATAAGGAGATAAGCCGGCTTGAACAAGAAATTTCGGCTGTGGAAGAGCAGCTCACATCGAGTATGTTCGCATCGGACAGGCTTACGGGAGAATTAGAGGAAATAAGTCGCAAGCATGCTAAACTGACGGTGGCTGCCGGTGAGGCACGCGTCAAGTCCGAGAGTCTGCATTCTTCGGCCGAAGAGCTTGAAGCGTCCGCAGCCGAGGCGACCTCAAGGCGGGACATGCTTGCCGACAGGGTAAGCATATCCGACAGCGAGCTTACGGCGTTAAAAAGCGTGCATGACAAGGAACGTGAAAGGCTCGATTCGCTGAAAAACTCTGAGAGCGGCTATTCCATGAAGCTTGACGGGAGACGCAGGAAACTTTCCGAAAAGGAGGAAGAAGTAAGGACATTAGAGCTGAAAATTTCCGAAAAGAAGCAAAGAGCCGATATGCTGCGCAATATGGAAAGGCGTTTTGAAGGATTCGGCAACAGCGTAAAAGCGGTTATGCAGGAGGCACAGCACGGTAAACTGAACGGGATAATCGGCCCTGTGTCCAAGATACTTTCGGTTGACGAAAGGTATTCCACCGCAATAGAAACAGCATTGGGCGGGGCGCTGCAAAACATCGTTGTAAATACCGAGGACGACGCCAAAAACGCAATTGCCTTTCTTAAGCGTCAGGATGCGGGACGCGCTACGTTTTTACCCATAACCTCCGTGAAAGGAACGACAATGAACGAGCCGGATGTGCCCACCATGCCGGGCTTTGTGGATTATGCATATAAGCTCGTTTCATACGAGAGCAGGTTTGACGGGATTGCAAAATCCCTTTTGGGGAGAATAGCAGTGGTTACGGACATGAATGCAGGAATAGCCGTAGCCAGAGCCAAAGGTTACAAATTCAGAATCGTGACTCTTGACGGGCAACTCATAAACGCCGGCGGCTCATTTACCGGCGGTTCCGTGGTGAAAAACGCTGGCATACTTACCCGCGGGAGCGATATAGAGAAATTAGAGAAGGAAGCGGACAGCCTGCAGAATCAGCTTGACGCGGCCCGTGATGCACTGAAAATGCTGACTGAGGAGACATCGTCTGTGGAAGCTGCATTTTTAGGTCTCCGGGCTGAAATGCAGACGGCAAATGAAAACCTTATCAGGCTGAACGGGGATATACGCCTGAAGGAGGAACAGCTTGCCGGGGCAAGAAGTATGCTGGAGTCTCTGGAAGAGCAAGCGGCAGCGGACAGAAAGCGTGCTGCGGCACTTAAAGAAGAAGCTGGCCGGATCGACGAGAGCGTCGTGAATATTTCCGAAGAAATATCGGAAGCTGAAGAAAAAATTTCACAGGTGACGGGTAACAGAAGCGAGATAGCGAAGGCCAGGGAGGAACAGTCTTCTGCGGTCTCGGAAATGAGAATGTCTGTCTACCGACTGAAGAACGAAATTGAAAACGACCTTGCCTATATTGAGGAGGTCAACGCAAGACGCGCCGAAAATGAGGACAGAATAAGGGGATTCAGAGCTGAAATAGAAAATATAGCCGGTAAGAAAACGCAGGCAGAAAAAAAGATTGGCGAGCTTTTGGCCCAGATAGGCGACTGCCGTGCCAAAGCGGCCGGTGAAAAGGAACGCGAAAGGGAGCTTATCGAAAAGAGCAACATGCTTGAAAGAAGCATAAACCTCAAAAGGGAGGAACAGCGCGGCAAATACGGGGACAAGGAAAAGCTTTCGGCGGAAAACACAAGGCTTGAGGAACGCAGGAATTACCTCATGTCGGAGCATGACAGAGTGATAGGTAAACTTTTATCGGACTATGAACTTACAAGGACAGAGGCGGAGAAAATCGCGCCGAAGATAGATGATCCGACTTCCGCGGCAAAGAATCTTGCGGATCTCAAAAACAAAATAAAAGCCCTCGGCGCAGTTAATGTAAATGCCATAGAGGAATATAAAGAAGTCCATGCAAGATATACCGAGTTGAAGATGCAGTACGACGATGTGGAAAAGTCCAGAGCCGAACTCAGCCGCATAATAAACGATATAACATCGAAAATGAAAGATATTTTCAGCGAAGAGTTCGTCAAAATCAACTTAAACTTTTCCGAAACATTCCGTGAGCTGTTCGGCGGAGGCAATGCATCGCTGAAGCTGACCGATCCGGATGATGTGCTTACGTCCGGGATAGAGATAAACGTGGCTCCTCCCGGGAAAATCATAAGAAATCTTGCGTCGCTTTCCGGAGGAGAGCAGGCGCTTGTGGCGATGGCGATATATTTTGCCATACTCAAGGTCAGGCCGGCTCCGTTTTGTATAGTAGACGAGGTTGAGACTGCTCTTGACGACGTAAATGTTTCCAGATTTGCTTCATACATGCGCAAAATGTCCGACAACACGCAGTTTATAGCCATAACGCACCGCAGGGGCACAATGGAGGAAGCAGACGTTCTTTATGGGGTTACGATGCAGGAAGAGGGCGTGACTAAACTGCTTGTGATGAATGTGTCTGAACTCGATTCAAATGAGGATATAAAGGCCGTTGTAAAGTAAACCGCACGGAAAGGGGAAATACAATGGGGTTATTTGACAAGCTGAAAAGCGGGCTGAAAAAAACACGTGACGGATTTGCGGCTAACATTCGCGGATTGGTGAATTCGTTCACGAAAATAGACGAGGAGCTTTTTCAGGAACTTGAAGAGATACTTATAATGGCGGATGTGGGCACTGCCACGTCCGCGCGAATCCTTGACAAACTGCGCGGCGTGATAAAGGAAAAAGGACTGAAGGATCCGGCAAATATTATTGAAGAGCTGAAGAGCATCATGAAAGAAATGATGGCTGGGGACAACATTCTTGACATCTCCACGGTGCCGTCGGTAATACTTGTCATCGGGGTCAACGGGGTCGGAAAAACCACGACGATAGGCAAGCTTGCCGCATATTTTACGGGGCAGGGGAAAAAAGTGGTAATAGGCGCAGCGGATACATTTCGCGCTGCGGCAATTGATCAGCTTGAAATTTGGGCCCGCAGGGCCGGCGCAGACGTGGTAAAGCAGGGCGAGGGAGCCGACCCCGCAGCGGTTGTGTTTGACACCTGTAAGGCAGCAACGGCCAGGAGAGCGGACATCGCTATTTGCGATACCGCAGGCAGATTACACAATAAAAAGAACTTGATGGATGAGCTTTCGAAAATAAACAAGGTCATAAAACGGGAGCTTCCTCAGGCGTCCACAGAGGTTTTACTGGTTCTTGATGCTACTACGGGAAGAAACGCGGTCAATCAGGCGAGGGATTTCAGCGCCGTCACGGATATAACAGGCATAGTACTTACAAAGCTCGACGGTACCGCGAAAGGCGGAGTAGTACTTGCCATAGAAGACGAATTGCACATACCGGTAAAATTTGTCGGAGTCGGTGAAAAAGCCGAAGACATGTTGCCGTTTGATGCGGAAGCGTTTATTGAGGGGATTTTTGATAATGAGCACGACTGAATTTGTTATAGCTACCGGAAATCCGCACAAACTCCTGGAAATAGAGCGTATACTGTCTCCGCTGGGCATACGAGCAGTATCACAGAAGGAAGCGGGAGTGTCGGTTGATCCGGAGGAAACGGGGACTACGTTTGAAGAAAATGCGTTGATAAAGGCGAGAGAGGTGTCCAGAGCGGCAGGTCTGCCGGCGGTGGCGGATGACAGCGGGCTGTGCGTGGACGCACTTAACGGGAGGCCTGGCGTATATTCCGCACGGTATGCGGGAGAAGGGGCGAGCGACGCGGACAGGATAGACAAACTTCTCGGTGAAATGAAAGACGTTGACGAAGGACACAGGGGAGCATCGTTTGTAAGCGCTGTGTGCTGCTATTTTTCCGAAAACGATTGGTTTTGTGTGCGCGGAGAATGCAGAGGAAGCATAGCTTTCTGCCCCGCGGGCAGCGACGGGTTCGGATATGATCCTGTGTTCATCCCAGACAAAGCGGGTAAGACATACGCAGAACTCACGGGGGAAGAGAAGGATATGTGCAGTCACAGAGGTGCTGCGCTGAAAAAGCTGCGTCTGGAGCTGGACAAAAGATATGCAAACGAAAGGTAATGGTTTGTGATGATAACTACTAAACAGCGCGCATACCTGCGCGGGCTTGCAAATTCCGAGGAGCCCATACTTCAGGTCGGTAAAGGCGGTATTGTCCCCAATCTCGTGGTACAGGTCAAGGATGCGTTGGAAGCAAGAGAACTGATAAAGATGTCGGTATTGGAAACGTCGCCGGTGTCTGCGCGCGAAGCGGCTATAGAGCTTGCAGGATCCGCAAGGGCAGATGTGGTTCAGGTAATAGGCAACAGGTTCGTGCTTTACAAAAGAAATGAGAAACAGCCGGGTATAGTTCTCCCCAAGGCGGCGAAAAAGGCATGAAGACATGTGTATTTGGCGGCACTTTTAATCCGGTTCATAACGGTCATATATCGCTTGCGGCAAATGTTAAGAACATGCTTCAGCCGGACAGAATGATAATCATACCTTCAAGAGTACCTCCGCATAAATCGTCTGAAGAGCTGGTAGACAGCGTTCACAGGTACGAAATGGCAAAAATAGCGGCAGATATCGTCGGTTGTGAAGTGAGCGACATAGAACTCAGACGAAGCGGCGTAAGCTATACCGTGTACACTTTAGAGGAGCTCAGGGCTGCCGGGCTGGACGGGTTTTATCTTCTTATGGGATCGGATATGTTTTTTTATATTGAAAAATGGTATGAATTCAGGCGCATAATGGATATGTCAGTTTTGGTAACCGCCCCGAGAAGAGAGGAGGAGACCGACGAACTCAATCAATACGCGGAGAAGTTGGGGAAAATGTACGGTGCGAGAAGCATAGTGTGCGATTTTCAGGTGACTGATATTTCATCCACTCAACTGAGAAACATGATGGCTAACGGCGAAAATGTAAAAGACTACATTCCTGATCAGGTAATGCAGTATATTGAAGAAAACGGTTTGTATACGCGAGTCGGTACCTGATGACCGTGAAATTTTTGGCGCGATGCCGCAGTGATACTTTACGTCAGGATGTGATGAGAACATGGATTTATCAAAGGTAGATTATGATGCGCTGAAAAAAGAGCTTGAGAAGCGTCTTTCAGCCCAAAGGTATTACCATTCCTTATGTGTGATGGACGAGGCCATCAGGCTGGCGGAACGTTACGGTGCAGATACGGAGAAAGCCAAGCTTGCAGGACTGCTGCACGATATAACCAAAAATATGACGGATGCAGATCAGCTTAAGCTGTTTGATGTTAACCGCATAGAATTATCCGATCTTGAGCGCAGCTCGCCGAAACTGTACCACGCCATCAGCGGGGCATGGGTTATAGAGCATGAATTGAATATTGACGACAGTGATATAATAAACGCCGTGAGGTATCATACCACAGCCAGGGAGGGTATGTCTGCTCTGGAAAAGATTCTCTACTTGGCGGATTTTATTTCCGCTGACAGAGACTACGACGGGGTGTGTGAGCTTCGTTCGGCTGCATACGACGATTTTAACGAAGCAATTGCAGAGGCAATGGCGTTTACAATCAAAGAACTTGTGGATAAAAACGCACAAATTCATCCGGATACCGTTGCGGCGTGGAATTGCGAGATCGCCGCAAAGCTAAGAAAGGCAGGAAAACTATGATGGAACCACTTGAACTCGCCAGAAAAGCGGCTGAGATCCTTAATGCAAAGAAAGCGCGGGACATACAGGTAATAAAGATAACTGAGATATCGTCCATGGCGGACTACCTTGTGATAGCCGGTTGTACGAGCAGCACGCAGGTAAAGTCGCTGTCGGAGGAAGTGGAAGAAAAACTGGGGGAGAAGGGCACGGCCCCTATACGGACCGATGGCTTTTCGACGGGCAGTTGGATTGTTATGGACTACGGGACTGTACTTATCCACATTTTTCACGAAAATGCCAGAGAATTTTACAAGCTGGAACGCATATGGGCTGACGGAGTCAGCGTGGATATATCCGACATTATTACGCCGGATTCGGCTGAATGACATGGACGTTAGGGGACCGGGAGGAGTACATATATGAAAAATGATTTTAAACAGTATGAAAGCAAGTGGCAGAAAAAATGGGAAGACAGCGGCGTATTTCGTGCAAAGGATGATTTTTCTCTTAAAAAGTTTTACGGACTGATAGAATTCCCGTATCCCAGCGGAGCCGGTCTGCACGTTGGCCATATAAAAGCATATGCAGGTCTGGACATAATATCAAGAAAGCGCAGGATGCAGGGCTATAATGTGCTTTTTCCGATAGGATTCGATGCTTTCGGGCTGCCGGCGGAAAATTACGCCATTAAAACCGGGGTACATCCGCGAGTGGTGACGGATAATAATATTAAGCATTTCACTCAGCAGCTTAAAAGAACGGGATTTTCGTTTGACTGGTCCAGGGTGATCGATACCACACAGCCCGATTATTATAAATGGACTCAGTGGATATTCCTCAAAATGTTTGAGCATGGGCTTGTCTTCAGAGATACGGCTCTGGTAAATTATTGCCCCAACTGCAAGGTAGTCCTGTCTAATGAAGATTCCCAGGGCGGCAAATGTGACGTTTGCCACAGCGATATTGTTCAGAAGACAAAGGACGTGTGGTATCTGCGCATTACCAAATATGCGGATAAATTGCTTGAGGGCCTTAATAAGGTGGATTATCTCCCCAATATTCGCATCCAGCAGGAAAATTGGATAGGCAGATCCACCGGCGCTTTTGTAAACTTCGGTATAGCCGGAAAGGAAGATAAACTAAGGATTTATACCACCAGATGTGACACCCTTTTCGGCGTCACGTTCATGGTGATAGCACCGGAACATCCGATCATCGACAAGCATTCCGGAGACATCTCCAACATGGATGAAATAAACGCATACCGGGAGGAGTGCGGAAAGAAAACAGAGTTTGAGCGCACTCAGCTCGTAAAGGAAAAAACGGGAATGAGGGTAAAGGGCATCAATGCCGTAAATCCGGTAAACGGCAAGGAAATCCCGATTTATATTTCCGACTATGTGATGATGGGGTACGGAACGGGCGCTATAATGGCTGTACCGGCTCACGACCAGAGAGACTATGATTTTGCCGTCAAGTTCGGTATAGACATAGTGGAGGTAATCAAAGGGGGCGACATCTCCAAAGAGGCATATACAGGAGACGGAGAGATGATCAACTCCGATTTTCTCAACGGGATGGACAACAAAAAAGATTCGATATCCAGAATGATGGCGTATATAGAGGAAAAGGGGATAGGCGAGCCGGGGGTTCAGTATAAAATGAAAGACTGGGCTTTCAATCGTCAGAGATACTGGGGAGAGCCCATACCGATAGTTCACTGTAAGCATTGCGGAACCGTTCCTGTGCCGTATGAAGAGCTTCCGCTGCGCCTTCCGGACGTGGAGAACTATGAACCTGGAGAAGGAGGGGAAAGCCCGCTCGCAAAAATCCCTTCTTTCGTAAACTGCAAATGCCCGAAGTGCGGAAGAGATGCCAAACGCGAAACCGATACCATGCCGCAGTGGGCAGGCTCGTCGTGGTATTTTCTCCGCTACACGGACGCTCATAATGATAACGCGTTTGCGGACATGGAGAAGCTTAGATACTGGATGCCGGTGGATTGGTACAACGGCGGCATGGAACATGTTACCCGACATATGATATACAGCCGTTTTTGGCACAGATTCCTCTACGACATAGGTGCCGTACCCGTGGAAGAACCGTATGCCAAACGCACGGCGCAGGGCATGGTTCTCGGAGCAAACGGTCAGAAAATGAGCAAGTCGTTGGGTAATGTCGTAGACCCGAACGACGTCATAGACCAGTTCGGCGCAGATGTGTTAAGAACATACGTGCTTTTCATGGGCGATTACGGTATGGCCGCCCCGTGGTCGGATAACAGCGTAAGAGGATGCAAACGCTTTCTGGACCGCGTTGCCGCACTTACGGATAAAGTAAGCGGCAGCGGAGTGACTCCGCAGTTGGAATCCGCATTTCATAAAACAATTAAAAAGGTTTCCTCCGACATAGAAGAAATGAAATTCAACACGGCCATAGCGTCCATGATGTCACTGATAAACGAAATAGAAGGAGTAGGGACGCTTACAACGGACGAGGCGGGAACATTTGTGAGACTGTTGTGTCCGTTTGCTCCCCATCTTTGCGAGGAGATGTGGGAGGCGCTTGGAAATGACGGCTTCTGTTCCCTGGCGGAATGGCCGACGTATGACGAAAGCAAAACGCTCGACGCTTCCGTAGAAATTGCGCTGCAGGTCTGCGGAAAATTGAAAGGCACGGCTGTCGTACCGGCTGCTGCGGACCGTGATACGATGCTCGCCGCCGCAAAAGCCAATGAAAAGGTGGCTTCGCTGATAAAAGACAGACAGATAGTTAAGGAAATTTGCGTTCCGGGCAAACTGGTGAACATAGTGGTCAAGTGAGGAAATCAGCAGTATGTACAGTGAAGTAAGAAAGGTGAGATTCAGCGAATGCGACAGAGAAGGACGTCTTTCGCTGCTATCTTTGCTTAACTACTTTCAGGATATTGCGGAATCGGGATGCGGAAGCAGTGCGCTGAACATGGATATAATACGCAAGGCGGGGAGATTTTACGCGGTTGCTTCGTGGGAAATCGCTGTTGAACGCAGTCCGTCGGAGGGTGAAACCGTGACGGTTCTGGCGTATCTGAATGCAGATAAAAACCGGCTTGCTGTTATGTCATTTGAGCTGAGGAATGAGAATGGTGACGTCTTGTGCGCCGCAGTATGCAACATGGTCCTTTGCAGCACAGAGACGGGGAGGGCGGCAGCGAAAACGTCGGAAATGCGGAGAGCCTCCGAATTGGATGCCTACAGTGCATTACAGGTAACGCAACCTGAGCGTCGCAGCGGGAAAGAGAACTTTTGCCACAGCCGATACGTGTGTGCTTCAGATTCCATGACGGATTTGAACGGGCACGTCAATAATGCAAAATATGTGCACCTGATCGGAGATGAAGTCCCGCCCGTGTCACATTTGAGCAAGGTGTATATGCACTATCATAAACCTGTGTTTCCGAGGGAAAAACTTGATGTGACGGTGTGCGAAAATAAGGGCGGAAGGACGATAAGGATTTTGTCGGCTGATACGGGCGATCTCATATTTACTGCAGATATCGTTTTCAAATTGAATTGACCTTGAAGCAACGGCGTTTCATGTACGCAGACATCGGAGACCGGTTCTGAGAAACATGGTGAAAATTACTGAAGCTTGCGGTGTTTAGATGTATTTTATTCTTAAATGCATTTACAAATTCAATATTTTGTGGTAAAAGTAAGTGTAAGGCTGTGCCTTGCAAAATCAGATAACCAGGAGGTAACGAAGACCATGAAAAGGCATATTTCACTTTTATTGGCGGTTGTGCTGACATCTGCAGTGCTGGGTATGAGCGGGTGCACAGACAGCGAAACGGGCGGCACAAGCTCGAAAGCCGGAACGTCCTCATCCGCAGGCACTGCTTCGTCGGGGACTTCTTCGTCGGTCAACATCAGTTCCGAAGAGGAAGAAAGCATTTACCATGCGTACAGTGAAGTGGACAGCATCGACGAGTTTAAGACTACATATGTCAACCTGATGGAAGATTACTTTGATTCTATGAATGAGCAGACCATTTCCGGTTCATATGATTGGACAGATACATCAGAGGAGGATAAAATAGGTCTCGGCGCTGAAGGCGCACAGAATATGTTTGATATGGATACCGAGACTAAATGGTGTTCTCCGTGCGTTGACGTGGAGGGGTGCTCGGCGATTATCTGGTCCATGACCCAGGCGGTCACGGTGGAAGGCTATTCGCTTACCACTGCTAATGATAACGAAATGTTTACGGATCGTAATCCTGTGACGTGGCGGCTGTACGGTGCGACGGAGCTCCCCGAGGCTATCACTAAAGCTCAGATAGCAGACGGGACGGTTCCGGATGGATGGACGCTCATTGATGCGGTCGAGGGCGCAAACCTTCCAGACACCAATTTTACAGAGGTTGCGATGATGGCAGAGCTGCCCGGAACGTATACGTATTTTATGTTCATAATAGATAAAACCGAAAATGTTGGAAGTTCGCTTCAGCTGTCCGAATTCCACCTTTATGGAGAGGTACAGGAGTAATAAGACCGGTTAAGCGTCCTGACATATGAAAAAGGCTAAAAGAGAGACGGCTCAGGGTTATACTGAGCCGTCTCTCTTTTGTAAAACCATGAAACTTTGAAATAACCTAAAGATGAGTATCTGAAAAACGCTATTTGATTTCAATCAGGTTTATAAATGTAGGATGTTCATACTCTTTGCCGACAGCGGAAAAGAAGCCCCAAGGCGGAACGCGGTCATCATGGAGGCCGAAATGATATGTTATCAGCAACTCGTTTTCTGCGGATATCGCCGGCTGCGATTTAGCGTTGTAATTCCACTGCACATAGTAATTTTTGCTGTCGGAGTACGTGGTCATTCCCATTTTATATCTTTCCGTGGCCCAATAGAGACTGGATGTATCCGAAAAGGAATCCAACCGCTTGAACGGTCCCGTAATATTGTCGGAGACGGCGCATGTCACCGTACCCCATATGCTTCCGTCAATGTATACAGCTATGTACTTGCCGGCAAAGGCGCCGGTCTCCATATATGTAACGTTGAACTCATTTCCGACCGAACGGTCGGAAATGGTAACAACCTTGGACGGGTCATCCTGCCAACTGTTTCCATCCCAGTATTCCCAGCCGCTGAAAGATTTGTATTCTTCTGGGGTGGTCCTGCGTACGATGAGTTTTCCGCTGTTTTTTCTCCCATATTGGTAGATATAACCGTCCTCTTCGTATATCGGTTCAAAATCTATACCGTCCGGCAGATCGTCGTCCACTCCCGTGATGAGCTTATCCGCTGCCTGGTCCATATCGACTGTACCCGCGTCTCCGATTTCCTGAAGGAAGAAATCTTTGCTGATTATGGCAAGGCCTTCAAACTTATTGGCTATTGTGAAAACCTGTCCGTCAATGACAGTGGAATCGGAAATCCAGTACTTGCCCGGCAGGATGTTTTCACCTTCGTGCTGTTTGGACAACCCATTATTAAGTTCGGTGTAGAACTGCACATTTCTCACATCCGGAAGATTACCGGTCAGGAACATGTACCCCATATTTTTCATGCCCACAGCGAACCCCGGACTGAGAGAATAACCTGATGTAGCTTCAAATACACGGTAATTACCCATATTGCCGGTGAATGAGTCCTGGAAAGTGAACAGAGTGATGGAATCGGCGTTTACAGAACCCTGTATTTGAGATCCGTTAAGACTCGTGGAAAATATTCCGTCGCCGCCTATCCAGCCGCTGCCTTGGTCTTTGGAGGAAAACGGATCGTCGGAATAGTTGCCCTGATACTTGAACGAGCCGGACGATGAGACGACTCCGCTCCAAAGTCTGGCAGGTTCCACGGCCCAGCCGGTGGATGAATAAAGACGGACTTCGGAAAGCCCGAACCCGGAATCGGTGCCGCGATAATTCGAAACAGGCTTTATTTTTATATGCTGAGCATGAATGCCTTCGAGATCCAGAGCAAGCGAAGCCTGCATGTCTTCGGTTCCGGTCCCCTTCGATACGGTAAACCTCCCGAGGTAACTCCATTTTCCGGACTCAAAATTGTAATAATCCTGCTCCGTTTGGGACGTAACAATATTGCACGCCTCGCCGGTGGTGTAATATATTTCGACTTCATTTATGCCGGAATCAAGATTGGAGGGATCGTTGTAGTTCCAAATTTTCAGTGAATCGAGGGGATAGGTCCCATCCAGATTGATTATCAACATTGACTCCGCGGCGCTTTTATCAGAATACCACATATTGCCGGGATTGTTGTCCGCGGTTTCGTTCGTTTGGCTATCTGCAGATATTGCACTCATCCCGCTGTTGTTGGTTATGTTTTCGGCGTCGGATTCCATCCGCGGGGTAAAAGCCTCAGTGAATATCAGTTCCCCGTCTGACGGACGGGTCTTATGACGGAAAACCCTCACCTCAGACAGCCCGTATTTGCTTCCTCCCCAGTTTGACAGCGGGACAATCACGATATACCTTGCCGGTATGCCTTCAAAGTCAATGGTTTTGTCGCTGTCAATCAGGTTTGAGGCGATGACGCCACCGTGTTCGGCCGCGTCGTCCGCATCAGCCATGGATATGCTGAACACACCGAGATTTGTATACGACGTGTTGTCCTGTGAATACGATATTTGTACCTCTTTTACGCCGCTTTCAAGATCCGAGGTGTCGGCGTAGTTCCATATGTACAGCTTGCCGACCGCCTGTACAGACCCCAGATCAAAATAAATCGGCTGCTGCGGTGTCTCCGTCACGTACATAGACTCACGAACATACGTACTTCCTGACTGCGTTGATCCGTCAAATGCCGCGTGGAGATGATTCGGAGCCCAGAGCCCGCTCATTCCGGAATCGTCTACAAGCTGATCTGCACTGTGATCCAGGGATTTGAGCGGAAGAGCTTCTCCGACTATGGTATCAAAACTGAGTTCAACATCGAGCGCGGACGAACTGCCGGAATCCGTCTGAGAAAAATCGCTTTCACCGTCGTACGGGCTCGACGAACATGATACCATAGCAAAGACAAAAACCACAGCCATAATGAGCGACAATAACTTTTTCACATACTTTCCCGCCTTTCGCCGTCGTATGCTGTTGTGTGTGTTTTCCATGCTTTCGGTCGGTACGATGGCACCGGTTTCAAAAGCATACCAGCATAATGATAACAAAACGTGAAGACATTGTCAACAGATTGGCGACAATATGCACAAAAAATTACATAAAATATTGTTTGGGTTTTGTTTCTGTTGCATATTGCAAGCTGATATGATATAATCAGTGCGTTTTAATGAACAAAGGTTTGCGGCGTTTGCGAAAGTGGTGAAAATACCTTGAACACAAGCAATTTTTACTCATTTCTTTCGAGGATGAAATATATTAACAGATGGGGACTCATGAGGAATACAAGGTATGAGACCCTTCAGGAGCATTCGATGGAGACAGCAGTGCTGGCGCACGCACTGGCGGTGATTGATAAAGTGAGATACGGCGCCGAAATTGATGTGTCCGAGGTCGCGCTTGCAGCCATGTTTCACGATGCGGCGGAAACGATAACCGGCGATTTGCCTACTCCCGTGAAGTACGGCACCGATGACATGAAAGAGGCATATAAGCGCGTTGAGACCCACGCGGAAGAAAAACTCGTAGCTATGCTGCCGCCGGATCTTGCAAACGAGTATATTCGTGTTATAAGGTACCCTGAAACATACCGAAGGTATATTAAGGCGGCGGACAAACTGTCGGCGATCATAAAGTGCATTGAGGAAAAAAACAGCGGCAACAGAGACTTTGACAGCGCATATGACAGCCTTATGGGTGCTGTAAAGGCTATGGACTTTGCACCGGCAAATGACTTTATTAATGAGTTTCTGAGGAGTTATTCTCTTACTGTAGACGAGCAGCAGGAATGATTTTGCCTCCTGGAGGTGCAAACATATGGGAAAGATTCCCGAAGAATTTTTGAAAAGTCTTTCCTCCAGAATGGAGGAAGGAGAGAAAGTTTTGTTTTACGCATCCGCCGACAGAGATGACAGCGGTTTCTGTGATATATGTCTGGCTTTCACCGGCAAATCTCTGTGGATGGCCGTTGGCCCAAAGGTCGATAAAAAGGTATTTCGCGGTTTTGTCAACAGGCTGCATCTGCCCGAGATACCGGAGTCTCACGATTACGAGAAGTACACTTACAGCGTTGTTTCGAATTCAGAGGTCGAAAGGCTTGAAGTGATAAATCTTGTGTCCGGAGGGCAGCTTACGCGGGTTTCCGGCGGACAGTCATTTGCCATGTGTTCCTTTACGAACGCGAAGGCAAAGGATGTCGGGACTTTTGTGATGCTTTTCAACAGAATGAAAGAGAACGGCGAGCTTACAGAGGAGGATCTGGCAGACAGCGGCAAAAACGAATTTTGTCCGAAATGCGGTATGCTGTACCCGGATCCTAACCACCCGGTGTGTCCACGCTGCCTGAAAAAAGGCGCAGTAATGATGCGCGTACTGAAAATGGCGGCGCCTTACAAGTGGATGATGATAGCCGTGTATGCACTCACAATAGGTGCCGCGCTGTTAAGTTTGCTCATTCCCACGGTTGAAGGAGAAATACTGTACGACGAAACCCTCACTCCGGGCGGAAAATTCTACGGGCAAATTGTTTTCATCGTGCTTTTGATAGTGCTGTGCAGATTTCTGCTTCTTGCAATGAATGTGGCCAGCAATATGGTGAACGTAAGTTTTTCGGCGAAATTGGTCTACAGATTAAAGACCACTGTTTTTAAGGCCATGCAGCGCTTGTCACTTTCATTTTTTATGAACAAGCAGACCGGGACACTCATGACAAGAATAAACTCGGATGCTTCGGGTGTCCATTACTTTCTTGTAGACGGTCTCACATATATTGTGACGAATGTGGTGATAGTCATTGGCGCCACTGTAATAATGCTCATCAAGGACTGGCAGCTGATGCTTCTTTGCTACATACCGATTCTTGTGATAGTTTTTTACCTGAAAAAGAAATTCAAGGTGCTGGGAAAGTTCAATTGGAGAAGATTTCTCCGCCGCAGCACACTTAATTCGGCCATAAGCGATTCCGTACGCGGTACAAGGGTCATAAAAGCTTTCGGGCGGGAAAAAAACGAGGTGGAAAGATTCGGCAAAATCAACTCAAATTTTCGGGATATTGAAACTGCGTTTAATAAGCAGATAAGCACCATATTTCCCATAAATGCGCTCGTTATAAACGCCGGCGGGATAATTATCTGGGCGTTTGGCGGAGCTCAGATACTCGGCGGAGTAATACAATTCGGCACCCTGATGACGTTCATAAACTATATTAACATGATATACGGGCCCATGGCCTCTTTGAGCGATTTCGTAAATTGGTGGGCGAACTGTATGACAAGCGCACAGCGCATATTTGAGATAGTGGACGCGCCTACGGACGTGGTAGAACCTGAGACGCCGAAGGACAAAGATGTAATGCAAGGGAATATTTCCCTGAAAAACGTGTCCTTTGGATATGACATCAATAAATATGTGCTCAGGCACATAACGTTGGATATAAAAGCCGGATCTATGGTGGGTATAGTGGGACATTCCGGGGCCGGCAAGTCCACACTGGTGAATTTGATCTCGAGGTTTTACGACGTAAACGAGGGAAGCATTGAAATTGACGGAATAAACGTGAAGGATTATTCCTTTGAATATTTGCGAAAAAATATAGGGATAGTTTCTCAGGACGTGTACGTGTTCATGGGTTCGGTGGCGGAAAATATAGCGTATGCGAAACCCGGATGCTCGCGTGAGGAGATACTCAATGCGGCTAAAATAGCCAATGCGCATGATTTCATAGAGAAGCTGCCGGACGGTTATGACACCGTGATCGGTCCGGGAGGACACGATCTGTCTGGAGGAGAAAAGCAGCGCCTTTCTATTGCCAGAGCGGTCTTGCACAATCCGAGAATACTCATACTTGATGAGGCAACCGCTTCATTGGATACGGAAACAGAGCGGATGATTCAGGAAGGCTTGGAGGCGCTCATTGACGGCCGGACAACCATTGCAATTGCTCACAGGTTGTCTACCCTGAGAAACGCGGATTACATCGTTGTGGTGGACAACGGAGAGATCGTTGAGCAGGGGAAGCACATGGAACTGCTCCAAAGCAAAGGTGAGTACTTCAGACAGGTGCAGAAACAAACAGAAGCGCTGAAAGTTGCAGGCGTTTAAACGGAGACCGGTATTGACGGACGGAAGGATGAAAGCCATGACGGAAGAGGAAAAGCAAAAAATTAAAGAAGAAGAGTCGCATCTGCCCGAATCCACTGCCGTGAGAATGCTCACGCCGGAAAACAGCAGATTTGAAGAAACCGAAGGCGGGATGCTGAATGTTACCGTAGACGGATATGTGTTTGAACGTGTACAGGTCCATGCTTCTTTTCCGCACTCTTCTCCGAGAAGATACATTTCCATACGCACAAAATCAAATAAGGAAGTCGGACTTATTGACAGCCTGGACAATTTTTCCCGGGAACAGTCCGAATTGCTGATCCGTCAAATGAAGATCAGGTATTTTTCTCCCAATATAACGAAAATCATAAATGTAAAAGACGAATCGGGATATATTCACATGGCCGTGCAGACCGATTGCGGTGAATGCCGCTTTACCGTGCGCGGCGGAGGAGGAAACGTCATCAATCCCACCGAAAACAGGTACATAATAACCGATGTTGACGGAAACCGTTTCATTATCCCGGATGTTACAAAGCTTTCTCCGAAAGAGTACAGGATGATAGATATATATCTTTAAAACACGCCCGCCGTGCTGTGACGGTAAAGAAGGTGAATATGATGGAGCTTAATTTTCCTCTTAGGCCTAAGGAGAATGAAACCGCCGAAAAAGTGCTTGGCGGTCCGGTGGAATATTGCGTGCCATGCGATTTGGATATGAATCAGAAAATGCTTAAGAATTCATATCTGGTCATAGGAAAGAACAGATATGCCATATTAAACGACGGTGAGGTGACTGAGTCCAGAGATATAGGACAGTTCAGGGATTACCAAGTCACTCCCAACGTAGGCAATGTCATTATTGAGGCTCGTGACGACAGCGGAAGCCTGATAGTATGCCGAGCGACGATGAAACACGCACCGAGATACGGGTACATTGCCCAGATTCTTGATGCAAAATCTAAGAATCTGAAAGAACACATTTTCAATGACGAACCTGAACGCAGATGCAGCAAATGCGGCAGGCTGCTTGTGGGCAGGTCGCGCGTCTGTCCCAATTGTTCCGGCAGACGCACGGCTTTCAAAAAAATATTCAGGATAGGCAGCAAACAAATTGGAATTGTGGCGGTTGCCACCGTGCTTGCATTTGCTGTCACGGCCATATCACTTATTACTCCGAAGATTCAAAGGATCATGACCGACAAGTGTCTGGACACGACAAATCAGTTTATAGATCCGGATATAAACGTATTTATCTGGTGCATAATCGGATTGGCAAGCTGTACCGTGGTCAGCAGGATGATAGAGTTAATACGCGGAAGAATGGTTTCCGCAATGGCGCCGAGAATAGCGGCGGATCTGAGGGATACGGTATACCGGCGTATTCAGGAATTGTCGCTGAGATTTCTCACATCTCAGAGAGCGGGCGACGTCATGAACAGGATAACGTCTGACACCGACCGTATATGTAATTTCATACAGGATCTGTTTTTACAGCTTGTCCATCACGGGATACTTTTGCTTTTCGTGTCCGGACTGCTTTTCATGACGGACTGGCGTATGGCATTATTCGTTCTCTTGCCTACTCCCATAATGGCGTACGCACAGATGAAAATCTGGCGTAAGGTTCTTCACAGGCTGTTCCGTAAGCAGTTTCGCCTTGACGACAAAACTAACTCATATCTTCATGACACTCTCGGCGGAATACGGGTGGTTAAGGCTTTCGGCAGGGAAAAACGAGAGATCGACAGATTTGACGCTCATTGCAAGGCGTTTGCCGATGCAAGTATAAAGAGTGAATGGACGTGGAGCATGCTGATTCCGGTCAGCAATTTTATAATCAGTCTTTCCAGGGTAATGCTCGTTTATCTCGGGGCATCAATGATACTTGAAGGGACGCTGACTCCCGGAGCGCTGACCGAATTTCAAAGCTATGCCGCACTTATAAGCGGGCCGGTAAGCTGGATAATGGGACTGCCCAGAAGATTTGCCGATGCCAGTATGAGCGTGGACAGGATATATTCCGTTATAGACGAGGAGCCGGAGATAACAAATTCGAAGGAGCCGGTAGCGGTTAGCATACAGGGCGATGTTGAGTTCGAAAACGTGACCTTCGGATACAATTCATATGAGCCTGTCCTGAAAAATATTAATTTGTCGGTGAAGAAGGGCGAGATGATAGGCCTTGTGGGGCATTCCGGAGCAGGTAAGTCCACACTTATAAACCTTATTTGTCGTTTTTATGATGTGAATGACGGTACGTTGAGTATAGACGGAATAGATATCCGTAAAATTGACATGCAGTCGCTGCATTCCCAGATAGGGGTGGTGCTTCAGGAAACGTTCCTGTTTACCGGAACGATATTTGATAACATAAGATATGCCCGTCCGAATGCCACTGTACAGGAAGTTATTGCCGCCGCTAAAGCGGCGAACGCTCACGATTTCATAGTATCATACCCCGACGGATATGACACATGGGTAAATGAAAACGGTAACAACTTTTCGGGAGGAGAACGGCAGCGTCTTGCAATAGCGAGGGCTATACTCGTAAATCCCAGGATACTGATTCTGGACGAAGCCACGTCATCACTGGATATAGACACAGAGACACTTATTCAGGAAGCTCTCGGTAGGCTCATAAAGGGAAGGACGACATTTGCCATTGCTCACAGGCTTTCTACCCTCAGAAACGCCGACAGGCTGGTGGTTTTTGAAAAGGGAGAGATAGCAGAGATTGGCACGCACAGGGAGCTTATGGAGAAAAAAGGTATATACTATGGCCTAATCATGGCACAACGGCAGATGTCAAGGCCAAAGGAAAACGTTGCGGTTGCCAGATAAAGCGCTTTTAACCCGAGCAGATGGGAGAATGTATGAATATTTTACACATGAAGTATGCGGTTGAGGTGGCTAGGGCCGGCTCACTGAGCAAAGCGTCGGAAAAACTTTTAATTGCACAGCCGAACCTGAGCCGCGCAGTGAAAGAGCTGGAGTCCGATCTGGGAATCACTATTTTTGATAGGTCCACCCGCGGAATGCTCCTCACCCCGGAAGGAGAAGAATTTGTCCGATACGCAAGCGAAATACTCAACAGAATAGATGAGGTAGAAAAGACATACAGACGCGGCGCGGCAGCCGACAGGAAACTTAGATTTTCCATTTCCGTACCCCGTGCCTCATACATTTCGGAGGCCTTTTCGGCTTTTGCGTCGGGCATTGAAGAAAAGCAGATTGAATTGTTTTATAAAGAAACCAACTCATATCGGGCGATCAACAACATACTGAGCTCGGATTACGGGCTTGGCATAATACGTTACGCCGAAAAATATGACAGGTACTTTAAAGAAATGCTGGAGGAAAAGGGGCTCGTGTACGAACTTGTGGCGGATTTTCACCACGTACTGGTAATGCGAAAGGACAGCCCTTTGGCTGAAAAAGCGGAAATATTTTTGTCGGATTTACGCCCGCATATAGAGATTGCTCACGGTGACCCGTTTGTTCCGTCTCTTCCGGCGGCCCAGGTAATGAAAGAGGAGACCGAGGAGGAGATAAAGAAAAGGATATATGTGTTTGAGCGCGCAAGTCAGTTTGAGTTGCTTGCGGAAAATAAAATGGCATTCATGTGGGCTTCTCCTGTTCCTCAAAAGCTTTTGACGTTGTACGGCTTGATTCAAAGAGTGTGCCCGGATAACAGCAAGATATATAAAGATGTCCTTATATATCGTAAAGATCATACTCTCACAGAGCTTGACAAAGGATTCATAACCGAACTCTGCCGTTCCAGAAGAAAGTGTTTTTCAGGAGCGCAATGAATTTCCGAGAGGATGCCAGTCGTGCCGTGTTTTTGCACATTCGGGAGGTAATATATCGATACATATAATACCGATATATTAAATTTATAATTCCGCTTTTATCTCACGCTTGCTATAATGTAACCGGCAGAGTTGCCATGATTCAAAGCAAGGGAGGGATCACTACGGGACAGCCGTGCATTTCAAAAGCCACGCTGGGCAGACTTCCTCAATATCTTTGTTTCCTGGAGCGAACGGATGCCAGGACCGTTTCCGCTACAGCGATAGCGAAAGCGCTCAATCTGGGAGAAGTTCAGGTGAGAAAAGATCTTGCGGCTGTCAGCGGAGCAGGACGACCGCGGATCGGGTATGAGACGTGCGAACTTGCCCAAAAGCTGCAATCTGTTCTGGGATGCGGAACGAAGAGCCGTGCGGTGATCGTCGGAGCCGGCAAGTTGGGGAAAGCGCTTCTTGACTATGAGGGGTTCTCAAAGTACGGCCTTGAGATTGTCGGAGCGTTTGACATTGACAAGCGCAAAGCGGCGGAAACCGAATCCGGAAAGAGTGTCTATCACATAGATTCTCTCGAGGAAAAGTGTTCGGAGTGGCAAGTGCGTATAGGGATTATAACGGTGCCGGCCGAATCCGCCCAGATCATATGCGACAGGCTTGTCGGCGCGGGTGTGTCAGCAATATGGAGCTTTGCACCATGCGCGCTGAACGTGCCGGACGGCGTGGCTTTTCGACGGGAAGATCTCGCGTTGTCTTTGGCACATTTGAATCTTATGATTAATGATGAAGACAGGAGGAGCGAAAGTAATGGGAAATGAGAGGGTAGAAAGCGTAGAAGGGCTGGAGAAGCGGCTTAGAGAGGTGCGTGAAGCGCAGGAGAAGTACAGCAGATACAGCCAGGAAGAGGTAGACCGGATATTTTTAGCGGCGGCGAGCGCGGCGAATAAAGCGAGGATACCGCTTGCTAAGATGGCGGTGGAAGAGACGGGGATGGGCGTAGTAGAAGACAAGGTGATCAAGAACAACTACGCAAGCGAGTATATATATAACGCATACAAGGACACGAAGACGTGCGGGGTAATAGAGGAGAACGCAGCATACGGGATAAAGAAGATAGCGGAGCCGGTA
>CASDVX010000039.1 GCA_949284545.1 uncultured Eubacteriales bacterium | reverse complement strand
AAGCAACTCTACATCATTGATTTTAACAGAAATGACTTCGGAGATCCGTGGGAAGAATTTAACCGCATTGTGTGGTGTGCTCAAGCTGCTCCTTTATTTGCGACAGGAATGGTAAACGGGTACTTCGATAATGATGTGCCTGTTCAGTTTTGGCAGTTGCTCGCACTTTATATCAGTAGTAATACTTTATCTTCTGTGCCTTGGGCAATTCCTTTTGGAGAAAGCCAAATTCAAGTAATGGTAAATCAAGCAAAAGATGTATTAAGTTGGTATGATAATATGACGAAACCAGTTCCGACTTGGTACAAAGGAGTTATAAACAAATAATACAAAGCATGTGTCACCTGGTCCACAGGGATAGCGAGCATCGGATTGTAACATCCACAATCCGAAAGGAGAGAATATAAAAACCTTGGGACACCTTCCTTACGGAGTGTGTCCCAAAAGGCCCGCAGGTTTTTATGGACCCCGAAAAGACCGGCGGTTTACGGTTCTGAGAAGCCCTGAGGCTTTTGACCCCTTGAGAGGCCCTGCGGCTTTTGCGGCTCTGAGAGGCCCTGCGGATTTTTGCGGCCTTGAAAGGACCGCAGGAAAACTTGCGGCCCGGAAGAGACGGCAGCTTTTTTGAGTCAGGAGGAGTCGGGTGCTTTTTCGAAGCCCGGACCGCCCGGCGGATTTTTGTTTTACCCCGGGCCCGGCGACTTGAACGGTCTGCAGGGTTTTCCGCACAGCGGGGAAAACCCCCGTTTTTGCGGAATCCCGAAAGTGTCAGAAAGCTTTATTGCGGCTCCGAAACGGCCCGGGTGTTTACGGTTCTGAAAGGCCCTGCGGCTTGTTGCGGCTCTGAAACGGCCGGGGACCTTTTGCTGCTTCCTTTCCGCCGCCGCGCGTCCACATGTTTTGCAGCCGTGCGCTCACTCCGCCGCCCGCCGTCCACATGTTTTGCAGCCGTGCGCTCACTCCCGCCGCAGCGGCGGGCCCGCCGGCGCTTTTTGTTTTACCGTTTTAGCAGTATACCGTCTCATTGCCTTAATCTTTCACGCCGCGCCGCCCGTTTTTCTGCCGCCCGTCCTTCCGCCCGCCGCCGCAAGCGCCGTTAACGCAGCACGCCGAGGGACGAGTTTACTCCGCGCCCGCCGGTTCCTGCGGCCTTTTCCCGCTGCCGTTTTGCTGCCGCTTCCCCGCCGCTTAAAAAACGCTTGAGTTGACTCGTCTCCGGCTTCGGATATTCTCATTGCCGTCTGCACGTGACCGACGCATTTCTTCCTCATTTGCCCTTTCCCCGCCGGACCGGGAGAATTGCGCCTTTCGGAAAAAAGCCAGGCGTTGACAAACGAATACAAAAGTGGTATCATCCGGCCAAGATCGGGAAAATACACAGTGATCCTTAACAGACTTGAGCAGTATTAATCGTTGGGCGACGCTTTATGTCAGTTTGAGACTGAACAGGAGGAAGTGAATATGAAAATCTTTGAAATCTTTGGAGTCTTTTTTGATATGATCATGAACCTTGAGTTCGCCGTTATGCTGGTATGCACTGCGGCGGGCGTGCTGTGCGGCGGCGCGATAGGGCTGCTGTGCGTCAGGAAATTCACAAACAAAGAGACCGGGCGGATGTCCGCCGGGGGCGCGGCGCTTTCGTGGCTCGCGGCGTTCATGGGGTGGCAGCTTGCGTCGGTTCTGTGCAGATGCCTCGCATATATCATAATGGGCTTTGCGGACCCGGGGCCGCTGTTTGCGGACGGGAACGCGGCGGAGCGGGTCCTGCTTTACGGCGCGGCCTCGCTGCCGGTCTCGCTTCTTTACAGCCTGATCGCTCTGCCGGTCCTTATCGTCCTGCTGCCTGCGGCGCGGTGGGCGTACTCTGAGATGAAAGGCAAAACGGCCGAAAAGAAAAAAGGGACGGCAAGGGCATGGACGGCGGTCTTTTATGCGGCGTTTACGGCGGTGTCGGCTCTGGTGATCGCCGTTCCGCTGATATGTCTGGAGATGAGGTTCCCGCCGGACGGTGTGGATTTTGTAGACAGAGTGCCCCTTTCCGTGTCGGAAATTATCCAATCCATGGGTACCCGGGAGTTCGCGTTGATAATTTTGTCCGTTGCGGCGGGACTTCTTTGCGGCGGTGCGGTAGGATTGCTGTGTATCAAAGGATTCACGAACAAAGAGACGGGCAGGGTGTCAGCGTGGGGGACCGTCCTGTCGGTGATCGCCACCGTGGTCGTGTGGGAAACGGTTATGTACCTGGTCAGCGCCGCGTTGCTTACGAGCGATCTGTCGTTTGTCGGCTTCAGCCCGGCGTATTTGGATTATTATATATTTTATTACAGTCTGCCGACGGTTTTGCCCATGTTCTTTATCACGTCTGCGGCGTGGTGGATCTGGCGCAGAATCAAGCTTAAAACGGCGGAAAGCAGTAAGAGCGTTAGGACGTTGTCCTCTGCGACCCTTTTCGTGGGCCTGGCGCTGATATCCTCCGTAGTGTTCAATGCCGTCGTGTGTATGAGAGTGTACATCTATTTTTAGTATGAGCGAGGGAGCCGGTTCTGTGAAGAACCGGCTCCTTTTTTCGTTTTGCGCCGTTATCTTGAGACGGCAGGCGGGTAAGGCCACGGCGGACGGAGACCGTACCGTATACCGGCTCTTACGGGGTATGATTTGAGACTGTACCGTCCTCTGCGCCGCAGCGCACCGGCAGCGGATTGCGCCCGCGCCGTTTTCCGCACGGCTGGGGACAACGCCTTCACCGTCTCCCGCCCGTCTCCGTCACCGGACATTTTCCCTGCCGTTCACACGTGCCGTACGCGTTCCGCTCTCCTTTGCCATCCCGCCTGTCTTCCGGGCCGGTGACGGACACTGTACCGCCTTTTCCCGCCGCCCGCTTTTCCTCCCGCGCCG
>CASDVX010000038.1 GCA_949284545.1 uncultured Eubacteriales bacterium | reverse complement strand
AAATGTCAGGAACCCGATAAAGCAGGTAAAACGGCAGGTGTATATTCTGGCCAATTATCTTCGCTCACGCGGCGCGGACGTTTGGGTAACGGGCTATGCGTTCCTTATACACGACAACAGCCCGGTAAACAGCGCATACATACTTTCGGATATCGAAGATATCGACAAAGCGCTGCACACAAAAGGCAAAACGACGTTGCCCGAAAATACCGTTGAGAAAATCGCAGGCATACTCCGGATACGGAGTTAAAGCAGCAAATGAAATTCCCCCGCCGGATTTTTCCGTCAAAAGGCTTTTGACACGGGTCTGCATGTGTGGTACAATAACTGCATACCCCCGATATTGTCGGATACAGATATAAAACAGGAGACAATGGGATGAATAAAGATATAAAAGAGATGTACGAGCAGGCGAAGTACCCGGCGGCTCTGGTAGACGCCAATTCATATATACTTTGGGCCAATTCCGCGGCCAGGGAAACATATCCGGAATTGTTCAGGAGAGACGGGCTCAGGAAGCTGGCGCGTTTTTCGGACGAGCGCACGCTGATAAGCAGGCTGGTCCGCAACGGTATTGGAGCCACGCTGCGTCCGAGACAGATAGGGTATACCAATCTTCAGCTCACCTTCACGCCGCTGCCGGATACGGGAAAGGAAATGCTTCTCACGGTGTCGGCGGATAAAAAATACGCGCCGTGTTCCGCAGGATTCGGAGCGGGGATAGTGGCATGCGCCGCCCCTGCTGTCAGGGACGCGGTCGCACAGGTCTGCGACAACATAGACCTGGCAAGAGGTTCCGACGCGGAAAATGCGCGGAAGGCCCTGAACAGGGCGCTGAGCTGTTGCAGCGAGCTTGTCTCCACGGTGGACCATATGGAGATGTTTGCCAAATTGTCTTCGGGGGGGACCCCGGATTTTACGGTATGCGATACCGCCGAATATTTTTCCGGACTGATGGACGGCGTCAGCCGTATGCTGAAGACTCCGCGCCTGACATACAATGTAAAGGGCGGAGAGAGGCTTGTGATTGACCACGAGCTCATGGGGAGAGCCCTGCTTATGCTCATAGCCAACGCACTTGAGCATGGAGACGGTGAGATAAGCGTGAACGTCACCGCCGATGAAGGCGAGCTGCTGATGTCGGTTTCCAACGGCTTGAAATATGACGGCGCGCCGTCTCAGGATGACGTGGTGAAACCGTATTTCAGTTTTACCGAAGACGCCGCCGGAAACGACAGGATAGGAATAGGGCTCACGGTGGTGGATCTGGCGGCGAAGGCGCACGGCGGAAGTATAGAGGTATCTTCGAAAGAAGGTGAATTCGAAGTATCCGTCAGAGTCCCGTCATCGCGCACGGACAAGGCGCCGGATGCAGTGATGCGAACGGAACAGCAGTATATTGCCGACAGATTTTCGCCCATCTCTGTCGAAATGGAGAAATACCGACGCAACGGGGAAATGTGACGGCGCAGGAGGATAAAGTGAGAAACATAGTGCTTATAGGGATGCCGGGCAGCGGGAAGTCAACCGTAGGGGTATTGTTGGCAAAATCCGCAGGGATGGGATTTATTGACACCGACCTGATCATACAGAGCCATACCGGAAGGCTTCTCTACAAAATGATAGAGGAAGACGGCATAGAGAGCTTCATAGCGTCGGAGGAATCCGCAATCCGCGGACTTGTGTGCGATAACTGCGTGATAGCCACGGGAGGCAGCGCGGTATACGGGGGCGCGGGGATGGAGCACTTAAAAAGCCTGGGGAAAATCGTGTACATACGCCTCCCGTGGGAAACCATAGAATTCCGTCTGGTGAATATACGCACAAGGGGCGTGGTGATGCGCCCGGGAGAGACCGTGAAGGAGCTTTTTGAGGAGCGTTCGCCGCTGTATGAAAAATACGCGGACGTGTCTGTGGACGGAGAGGGGCTCCCGGAAGACGTGGTGGGCAGGATACTTGATGCGGTAAAGCAAGGGTGACTGCGGTATGAGAATATATGATACAGTTATCATAGGCGGCGGCGCAGCCGGTATGGCCGCCGCCGTAATGTTAGCCGGTCCCGGGCTGTCGGTGGCGATCGCCGAAAAGGGCCCGCGGGTGGGCAGAAAGCTTCTTGCCACGGGCAGCGGTACGTGCAACCTTTCAAACACGCACGTTTCCCTTGAAAACTACCACAGCCTCTGCGGGAACGCGAAGGATTTCGTTCTTCCGTCCCTTGAAGGATTTTCCCCGGAGCGGGCGCGGGAATTTTTCCGGTCAATAGGTACGGAAACCGAAGCGGACCGACGCGGCAGGATATACCCGGTGTGCCGTTCCGCGGCCGCGGTGCTGGATTGCCTGCGTATGGCCTATATGTCTGCGGGAGCCGAGGAACTGACCGGATTTGAAGTCACCGGTATACAAAATGAAAACGGTTTTTTCACCGTGACGGGCACAGACGGAAGGAAATGTGCCGGCAGGTGCGTGCTGGTCACTGCGGGCAGCGGGGCGGCTCCGCAGCTCGGCGGGAACGATAAAAGCGGCGAATGCCTTGAATCCTTCGGCATCCGTCTTACGGGGCAGGTCCCGGTGATAACCCAGATAAAAACGGACATGAGGTTCATAAAAGCCGTGAAAGGGCTGAGGGTAACTGCGCGTCTCGCCGTGAAGGAGGGCGGCAGGGAGCTGTGCGGCGCGACGGACGAGCTTCTGTTTACGGACGCGGGTCTCTCCGGACCGGCGGCGCTTTACGTTTCCAGAGACGTATCGGTAAAGACGGCGGGGGGCGCCCGCGGGCTGAGGGCGGAAGTGGATTTTCTGCCGGACAGAGAGGCCGGGGAAATGATACGCGCCAGAAAACATCTGGACCGTCCTGCGGACGAGCTTCTGACAGGTCTGCTTAACAGGCGAATAGGCCAGACGGTGCTGAGATATTCCGGGATCGACACGACGGGGAAAAAGTGCGGGCAGCTCACTGACGGTGAAATAAACAGAGTGATCTCGGCGGTCACGGGCTTCACTGCGGAAATAACCGGCGTTGCCGGGATGAAGGAAGCACAGGCCGCTGCCGGAGGGGTGGACCTGAGCGAGGTATGCCCCGCGACGATGGAGCTGAAAAAACAGCCGGGTATATTCTGCGCCGGGGAAATGCTGGATATCGACGGTGACTGCGGCGGGTACAACCTGCAATGGGCGTGGTCGTCCGCGCACACCGCGTCGGAAGCGATAAAGCGGAGACTTTCTCCGCCGGGCAGGCGGGTCTGAAAGGAGCTTTTGCCCGGCGTACGGGGGCGTGCCGGACTGAGCGGGGAGCGGCGGCCGGGCCGCGCCAGAAATTAAAATATTGTGAAATGCTCAGGGACGGTGTTGTTAATAATTTGCCCTTGTGATATACTGTGTCTCGCTTGCAATGAAAATCTGTGATCGAGAGTGATGAGAATGGTATCCTTTGAAAGCAGCAGCAAACTTCTGAAACAGGCTTTTGATATCGCCATGGACGATATGCTGGGCAACATAAAGCCGTATCGCGACGGGCTGCTCAGCGAAAAACGCGGGTGCCTCCTTGCCGGACGGGATTATGACACCCCGTGGACGAGGGACACGGCTATAAACGTTTGGAACGCCCTCGCCTTTGCGGACAGGGAGACCGCTGAGAACACGCTTCTTTCAGTGCTTGAGCGCAGAGAAGACGGGCGCGTTTACATAGGCGGAGAGTATTGGGACTGCATAATATGGGCGCAGGGTGCCATGAGCTTTATAGAGATAACCGGGGACACCTCGTTCGCCCATACCGCCAAGGAAGCCGTGTGCAACAGCCTGCGTTTCTTTGAGAAGACGGAGTTTGACCCCCAAAAGGGGCTGTTCCGCGGCCCGGCAGTGTATGGGGACGGAGTAGCCGCTTACCCGGACAAATATGCGAACGCCAATTCCTCCGGGATAAAATTCTGGCAGCTTCAGCCGGAAAACAAGGACAAGGTCTGCCCGGTAGGAGTGGGCATCCCCATGTTCTGCCTGTCTACGAACTGCGTCTATTTCCGAGCTTATCAGGCGGCGGCGGAGTTCTGCCGCATACTGGGGCTTGACGGCACTGAATATACCGAAAAAGCCGACAGGCTCAGGGAATCGATAAACCGCAATTTCTGGAACGAGGAGCGCGGGAGCTACGATTATATGGCCGGTGAGTGCGACGGTCAGGAAGCCCTGGGAGACGCGTTCGCCATACTTTTTGGCATCGCAGATGAAGAAAAGACGGAGCTCACGGTGAAAAATCATCACGTGTGCCCCCACGGCACGCCCTGCCTGTGGCCGAATTTCGAGAGATACGAAAAGCTCGGCGGATACGGGCGCCACGCGGGCACCATATGGCCTCACGCCCAGGGTTTCTGGGCGCGGGCGGCGTTTTCGGCGGGCGACACGGCGGACTTTGACAGAGAGATGAAGCTCATGGCGGAAAAGGCCGTGAAGAACGGCGAGTTTCACGAGATATACCACCCCGATACCGGGGCTGTATACGGCGGACTTCAGGAATTTGACAACACCCGCATAGGGGAATGGGGGTCCTGCACCCACCAGACCTGGAGCGCCACGGCGTTTTTGTCGCTGGTTTTCTATTGCATGCTCGGGATAAAAATATCCGACGGCAAGGTGACTTTCACCGGTTACCTCCCGGAGGGAGTAGACGACATACGCGTTACAGGCCTGAGGATCGGAGACGGTATGTTTGACGTGACCGTGACCAGGGGAGAAGGAGAAAATACAGCTTCACTGGATATTTCGGGAAAGGACGCGCACAGCGTGTCGCTGTTTGTGAAATGACCCGGAGAGCGGAGGAATGAAGATTGCCGCCGGTATACGTGATGATCAAGCCGGCCTCCGGAGCGTGCAACCTGAGGTGCCGATACTGCTTTTACGCGGACGTAGCCTCCCGAAGAAAATCTCAGGTCAGAGAAATGATGAGCGCAGGCACTTTGGAGACCGTTGTCCGCCGAGTTTTCAGCGAGGCGGAGGGAGAGGCCGGGTTTGCCTTTCAGGGAGGGGAACCCACACTGGCGGGCCTGGACTTTTTTCGGGAATTTATCAGGCTCGAAAGGAAGTATAATGTCCGGAGAGTGCCCGTGATGAGATCGATTCAGACTAACGGTATGCTTATCGATGCCGCGTGGGCGCAGTTTTTAAAGGACAACGGTTTTCTGGTGGGTGTGTCCCTGGACGGGAACCGGGAGCTCCACGACGTATGCAGAGTGGGTGCTGACGGTTCCGGGAGCTTTGCGAAGGCGTATGCCGGCGCGCGGACCCTCAGGGATGCCGGCGTACAAGTAAACATTCTTTGCGTGGTTACCAATTTCAACGCCCGACACGGTGACAGCATATATAGGTTTTTCAGGGACAGAGGTTTTAAGTACCTTCAGTTCATACCTTGCATAGACCCGTTTGACGGTCCCGGCGAGGCGAAATACTCCCTTTCTGCAAAAAGGTACGCGGGCTTTTTGAAAACGGTGTTCGACAGGTATTTTGAGGATTACATGCGCGGGCAGTACGTCAGCGTGCGCACATTTGACAATTACGTGCGTATGCTGTGCGGACAGGCTCCGGAAATGTGCGGCATGTCCGGTGTGTGTTCGGTAAATTTTATGATAGAATCAAACGGGGACGTTTATCCGTGTGATTTTTATATGCTGGACGAATATTTTATGGGAAATGTCCGGGACATGAGCTTTTCTGAGATGATGAGTTCCGACGCTGCGGAGAGGTTCGCGGATAGCTCACTGACGATCCCGCCGCAGTGCGCCGAGTGTGAGTATGGGGGAATATGCAGAGGCGGCTGCCGCAGAGACAGGGAAACGTCTGTCAGAAGGGGATATGTCGCGCCGAATGTATATTGCGAGGCGTACCGCGAGTTTTTTTCCTACGCGGGCGACAGGCTGTGTATGATGGCCGAAAGTGTGAGACGCGGCGGCTTATAAGACGTTTGGGAGACACGTAAAACGCGCGCCCTCCGGGAAAGTTCTCCCGGAGGGCGCGCGTTTCGGAGTTCCGCGGCCGCACAAAGAAAAACCGGCCGGGACAGCGCCCGCACCGGTTTCGCCTTTATTTAAGGACCTTGGTATAGCTGAGGATCAGTATAACGAGATCGGCAAGGACATAAAGATCCACCACACCCATTATCAGGGAGGCAAATACGCCTACAAGAGGCACCGCGGTCATAATGCCGAGAACCGCGCCTGCAAGAGCGCCGATCAGCACATGTATCACGATTTTGATTATAAGGGAAGAAACGTCTTTTGTGCCGAACGCGAACGGGAAGATTTTCTTAATGATGTCCATACTTACACAACCCCTTGCAATAAATACTGTACGGAAATATTTTACACTGTGCGCATGCAAAAGTCAATCCTCGGTGCGATAAAATATTGATTTGCGGCGGAAAATGTGGTATCCTCTATACGTTTCATTCAAAAACCGGCGGCAAAGCCGGCGCAGGAAAGGACCGGGACAAAAATGAAAGCAGTCATAACCGTCACTGGTAAGGATACCACAGGGATAATAGCCGGCGTCAGCGGAGTCTGCGCCGAGTGCGGCGCGAATATAGTGGACATATCTCAGAGCGTGCTCAAGGAATATTTCGCCATGATAATGGTGGTGGAGCTGTCCGGGATGAACACCTCCTTCGGAAATTTTGCCGACAGGCTTGAAGAACTGGGCAAAGACAAGGGGCTTGTCATTCAGACTATGCATGAGGATATTTTCAATTCCATGCACAGGATATGAGCCTTACGGCGACACCCATTTTTTCTGAAAGGAACATTACAGATGCTCAACACACAGGATATCCTTGAGACCATAAACATGATACGCGAAGAAAACCTTGACATACGCACCGTCACCATGGGAATATCCCTTTTTGACTGCGTAAGCGAGGACCCGGAACGCTTCTGCGCGAAGATGTACGATAAGATAACAAAAAGCGCGGAAAAACTTGTGAGCGTATGCGAGGAGATAGAGAAGACCTACGGTATCCCCATAATAAACAAGCGCGTATCCGTCACCCCCATATCAATAGTAGGCGGGGCGATGGACAGGGACGGGTACGTAAAGGCTGCGCTGACGATGGAAAAAGCCGCGCAAGCTCTCGGGATAAACTTCATCGGCGGGTTCGGAGCGCTGGTTCAGAAGGGCTTCTCGAAAGGCGCATCGGCGCTGGTTTCGGCGATCCCACAGGCCATGTCGGAAACCGAGATAGTGTGTTCGTCGGTCAACGTGGCGTCCACTAAAGTGGGGATAAATATGGACGCGGTGTCTCTCATGGGCGGAGTGATAAAGGAAACGGCGCGCCTGACCGGGGACCGCGGCTCCATAGGCTGCGCGAAAATAGTCGTGTTTGCAAACGTGCCGGACGATAACCCATTCATGGCGGGAGCATTCCACGGGATGGGAGAACCCGAAACGGTGATAAACGTGGGGGTGTCAGGCCCGGGCGTGGTGGCCAACGCGGTCCGCCGCGCGGGAAACTGCAACCTTACGCAGCTTGCGGAGACAATAAAGAAAACGGCGTTCAAAATAACCCGAATGGGCCAGCTGGTGGCCAACGAAGCCTGCAAACGGCTGGGCGTTCCCTTCGGCATAGTGGACCTGTCCTTAGCACCCACCCCGGCCGTGGGCGACTCGGTCGCCTATATACTTGAGGAAATGGGAGTGGGCAAGACCGGCGGGCACGGCACCACGGCTGCCCTCGCCATGCTTAACGACGCGGTGAAGAAAGGCGGCCTTATGGCGTCCTCCCATGTGGGCGGCCTGTCCGGCGCTTTCATACCCGTTTCCGAGGACGCGGGCATGATAGCTGCGGCGGAATGCGGAGCCCTCACGCTGCAGAAGCTTGAAGCCATGACGGCGGTGTGCTCCGTCGGTCTTGACATGATAGCCATTCCCGGGGACGTGAGCGAGTCGGTGATATGCGGAATAATAGCCGACGAGATATCCATAGGCGTGGCAAATACGAAGACCACCGCAGTTAGAGTGATACCTGCGTACGGAAAGAAGGCCGGGGACAGCGTGGAATTCGGCGGACTTCTGGGCAAAGCGCCCGTTATGCCCGTGAGCCCCTACGACCCGTCGGTATTTATCTCAAGGGGAGGGCAGATCCCGGCCCCCATACATTCCCTCAAAAACTGACGTTCCGGATATTCCTGCGAAAACCGACTCTCCGGCATATGCCCGGACGGTAGGGAAATATCCCGGGGCCTTTTATGACACAAGGAGGCGCGGCTTCTGCCGCGCCTCCTGCTTTTTGCTTTTCACCGGCCGTACTGAAGGAAGACGAGCTTCGAACGCGCACCCGGTACGGTTCAGGCGGGTAAATACGTCGAACTGAGCGTTTGCCGGGAGCAAAGCCACATCTAAGGCCTTTTCGGAGACAGCGTCACCGAAAATCTGAGCCCGTCCCCGCTCCTGACTGTGTATTCCGCCGCGGGAGGATGCCCGCAGCTGGCGCTTCCCGCCCCGCGGACAAAGCCGTCCACACTCAGAGCCACGGTCCCTTCGTCCC
>CASDVX010000037.1 GCA_949284545.1 uncultured Eubacteriales bacterium | reverse complement strand
CCGTATTCAAAACATCACGCCGCACAGACGGTGAGCTTCCGCGCCCGAACGCCTCGCGCAGCCTCCTGGAGGTAATCGTGCCGGACAACCGCCCTCCCTGCCGGAAAAGCGGTTTTCCCTGAAACGGTTTTTTTCCTTCCTGGAAACTTTTTCCTGCAAAAGTATCCGCCCGCGCCGCCCGACGGCGCAGAGACGGCGGACGGCCGCCCGAAAAGTCTCCCGCCGCCGTATACAAAACATCACGCCGCACAGACGGTGCGCAACCGCGCCCGAACGCCTCGCGCAGCCTCCGGGAGGGAAGCGTGCCGGACAACCGCCCACCCCGCCGGAAAAGTGTTTTCCCCGGGAACAGATTTTCTCCTTACTGTGGGGTTTTCCTCTCCCGGCGGGCTCCTCTCCAATATCCGTCTGGCGACAGGGTTTAACGGCCCCGGGGACGACGCGCATAACGGGACAAAACATCCGCCGGAAACGCCGTTTTAGGCCGAAGGGTTATTTTGCGTCGTACCAGGTTTTCCCCACATGGGCGTCCGCCTTCAGCGGCACGCTCAGGCTGCAGGCGTTCTCCATCTCATGGGTGAGAAGCTGCGCCACTCTGTCCGCCTCTTCCTCGGGAGCCTCCACTATAAGTTCGTCGTGGACCTGGAGTATCAGCCGGGCGGAAAGGCCCTCGGATTTGAGCCGCTCGCTGACCCGTATCATGGCAAGCTTGATTATATCCGCGGCGCTTCCCTGTATGGGCGTGTTGCGGGCCACCCTCTCGCCGAACGCACGGGTGTTGCGGTTTGAGGCGGCAAGCTCCGGGAGCGGCCTGCGCCTTCCGAACATGGTCACCGCCGCGCCTGTTTCCCGGGCGGAAGCGATGGATCGTTCCATGAAATCACGAACGCCCGAAAAGGTGGACATATAGCTGTTAATATATTCTTCCGCCTCTTTGCGGGAGATATGGAGATCCTTTGCCAGAGAAAACGCGCCTATTCCGTAGACGATGCCGAAATTGACCGTTTTTGCCCTGGAACGCATGAGGGGCGTCACGCTTTCAGGGGGCACGCGGAATATCTGGGACGCGGTGCGGGTGTGTATATCCTCGCCGTTTATGAAAGCGTCGCACATCTCCCGGTCGCCGGAAAGATGCGCCAGAACGCGGAGCTCTATCTGGGAATAGTCGGCGTCCACCAGGACCCAGCCCTCCCGCGCCCTGAAGAAGCGGCGCATTTCCCTGCCCAGCTCCGTCCTGACGGGGATGTTCTGGAGATTGGGCTCGGAGGATGAGATCCTGCCCGTTCTCGTTTCGGTCTGATTGTAGGTGGTCCTCACCCGCCCGTCCGGCCCGGCGGCGCGCCTGAGACCGTCGCAGTAGGTGGAAAGGAGCTTTGAATACTGTCTGTAAAGCAGAACAAGCTCGACTATGGGATGCATTCCCGCCACCGCGTCAAGAGCGGCGGCGTCGGTGGACCATCCCCGGGAGGTCTTTTTGGCCGCGGGGAGCCCCAGCTTGTCGGGAGAGAAAAGCACGTCTCCCAGCTGCTTGGGGGAATTTATGTTGAAAGTCTCTCCCGCAAAAAGGTATATGGACTGCTCCAGCTCGGATATCCGGGACGAAAGCTCGCGGGAAAAGGCGTCCAGGGCCTCAAGATCCACGGAGAACCCCTCTTTTTCCATGTCGGCCAGAACGCCCGCAAGAGGTATCTCCATATTTGTGAGAAGCTCGCTCATGCCCAGTTCCCGGACCCGTTTCCCGGTCTGTTTTGAAACTGCGGGAAGGACAGCCGCCCGTTTTGCCGTCTCGGAAGCGGCAGCGTCGGAAAATCCCTCGGCCTGAGGGACGGGGATTCGGTATTCCTCGCAGAGACGAAACAGGGAATAGTCGGAAGCGGTGGGATTTATAAGGTAAGCGGACAGGGTCACGTCGTCGCCCACGGCGGACAGGGGTATCCCCGCCGCGGCGGCGGCCTTGGTGTCGTCGGTAACAAGGGAAGACATTCCCTGCAGGGCGTCCGCCGGGACAATGTTCACGCCCTTTTCCCCGCAGAGCGCGACGCCGCAGGCCCCGTCACCGCCCTTAAACACGGAAAAGGCCAGCGCCTTTCCCACGTCGCCGCAGGGACAAAGACACGGCGCGGGACCGCTTTCTCCGGAGACAGGGACCGACGGCGACGGGTCGCAGGGCATGCGGTTTATCAGGGAAAACATCTCAAGCCCCGTGAGGAAACGCCTCATGCCGGAAGGATCCGGCTCCCTGCGCAGATACGCCTCCGGGTCGCGCACGATAGGCGCGTCAGGGGATATTTCGGCCAGAGTGCGGCTGAGAAACGCGCTGTCCTTTCCGGCGGCGAGCTTGTCCCTCATGCCGGGCTTTATGCGGCCGTCGGAAAGGTTATCATAGACCCCGTCAAGACTGCCGAAAGCGTTTATGAGCATGAGCGCACCCTTTTCGCCTATCCCCGGCACACCGGGGATATTGTCCGACTGGTCTCCCATTATCGCCTTCACGTCTATGAGCTGCCGCGGTGAAACGCCGTATTTCTCCGTCACTGCGGCCTCGTCTATGAACTCGCTCTCGGCCTTCCCTCCGGAGGTTTTCGCAAGCCTCACGGCGACGCCGCCGCCTATGAGCTGAAGACTGTCCCTGTCCCCCGTGGCGATTACGCATTCCCAGCCCTTTTCCCTGCAGGAAGCGGCAAGGGTGCCCAGGATATCGTCGGCCTCAAAGCCCTCGCAGTCCACGCATGTAAAACCCCACAGGGAAATAAGCTCCCGGATTAGGGGGAACTGACTGATAAGCTCCTGGGGGGGCTTGTGCCGCCCGGCCTTGTAATCCGCGTACAGCTTATGGCGGAAGGTGGGGGCCTTCAGGTCGAAAGCCACGGCCACCGCGTCGGGCCTGGTCTCGTCCAGCATTTTGAGCATAATATTGATGAATCCGAAAACGGCGTTGGTAAATGTGCCGTCGGAGGTGGTAAGGGGCCTTACCCCGTAAAAAGCGCGGTTTATTATACTGTTGCCGTCCACGGCCAAAAGCTTCATTTCGCATTACCTCCGTTGAGCGTGCTGAAAAAGGTGACGGGATTATTTTACCATGACGCCCGGTCAAATTCCATAGAGAGAACAAAAAATTTCCTCTGCCCGCCTCTTTCCGGGACTTTACCGCTTACCGCGGGGCATAAGGCAGAATAAATCCCTGTCATTCCATGTCATTCCATCCGGAGCTTGCGGATATGAAAGCCGCGGCAAACTGTGAGAGCCGCCGCAGGAAGAACAAAACCAGCGGTTGAGAATTTTCTCCTTTACTCATCGCCTTTCCCCCCGGCTTTGGCAGAGCCCGTGTGATTTTGCAGCCACATTGATATATTTCTTGCCGGACTTTTGCACATACCGGAAGGTCTGATAAGCGCCGCCTGAGGGATGTCTGACATACAGGATGACCATACGGGAACGGTCGACCGTTTCCCGGTTTCTGATTTGAAATGCGGATTTGTAATGCGCCGCCGTCGCCTGCTCACAAACCTCAATTTCATCATAGTAATCAAGGAATGAACTTTCGTTGTCACGAAACTCGGCGGTAGGATACGGCATGACCCAAACGAGCGCACTGTTATCATCACGGATGTTTCTTTTGCACCTGCGTATGGTCGAGGAAACAAGCCGGTCAAATTCGCCTTCCCGCCCTACAAGAAATTCCACAAATTCATTCTGTTGCAGCAGCCGGGAAATGAGCTTTTCCAACTGCGCTTCAATTTGAAGCGGGGCTTCGATTTGCCGATGTCCGAAGAAACTGACCGTAAACGTATGCATAAAAACCCCTCCGCAGGACAAATTAGTAATGTAATCATTAACGTTTCTTTATATTGATAATTATACTACCAATTAAAGGAATAATAAAGCATAAATTGATTTTAACACTACCAATGAGCTCTCCTTATTCGTAATAAAATAATTATTGAAGGGAGGGAAGGCAATGGTTGACATGCCATGCGAAGATTTTATCAGAAGCCGCATTACCGAATTGCGGATGGCCAAAGATGTTTCCGAACATAGAATGAGTCTGGATTTGGGAAGAAGCGGCTCCTATATCCGAGGCGTGACCAGCGGAGCGGCCTTGCCGTCGCTCAAAGAACTTTTCAACATTATTGCGTACTTCGATATGACTCCGTCGGAATTTTTTGCTCCGTTGGAAGATGATGATTCCGCGTATCATAAACTCTGCGAACAGTTGAGAACTTTAAGTGATGAGGATTTGGATAAGGTCGCTGTTTTTATAAACTGGATCACCGGATAACCGATGCCTGCCAGAAACGGGGAATTGGAACAACGAACGCATATGCAAATAAAAACCCGGGCGGCTTGGGCGCCGCCCGAATTTTTATTTTATCAGCAGGATTGTGCGATCATCACAGGGGTACCTCGCCCCACGCCGTCCCGCCGCCACGCCCCGCGCCCCCACGCCGCTGCCGCCCCCACGCCGCACATCGCCGCCCGCAAACACCGTTTCCCGCAGCTTTGCCCCTCTGATCGTTTACACACATTCCCACAGCGCCTGCTACTGCTACTGAAAATGAGCGCCATCATCATTTCGGTGATGGCGCTCATTCTTTTTCTCCGTATCCTTCTTCAGCAAGATTTAGTATATTCTTTTTTTCTTTCTGCGCATAGCGCATGGTCTGATAAGCTCCGCCGCCTGTATGGTCCACATAGAATACAACGAGATTGCTTCGCTTCACCATCTGCCGGTTGCGAATTTGAAAAGCGCCTTTTGGATGGCTGCTGGCCGCGCTGCCGCATATCTCGATTTCATCATAATAGGTTTCAAAGTTTTCCATATTGTTGCGCAGCTCCGCCGTGGGATATGGCAGTATCCAAATCAAGGAACTGTTGTCATCCCGAACAAGTCGCTGCTGGCGTTTGACAGCGGAGGAAACGATCTGGTCAAAATCTCCGTCCCGTCCGACCAGGAACTCCACATACTCCTTTTCCAAAAGCAGCGCATGAACCAGCGCCTCCACACGATCCTCCGCCTCACGAAACTCCGGGATGATCC
>CASDVX010000036.1 GCA_949284545.1 uncultured Eubacteriales bacterium | reverse complement strand
TTCAGAAAATCCTCCCGGTACTTGACGCCGAAAAACTTCGCAAGCCGGCGCAGCTCGTCGTCCCGTATGGTATTGACCCTGGGAAGGTGCGCCGTGAGCATATATATCTGGGCGGCCTTTTCCACCGTCTCTATCAGGCCGAAGGTCTCGTCCATGGTCCTGCCCGCTCCGTATATGCCGTGCATCCCCCATATGACCAGCCTGAATTCCTTCATCTTCTCCGCGGTGGCCTCGCCTATCTCGTTGGTGCCGCAGAGCATCCACGGGAGCACGCCCACCCCGTCGGGGAAAACCACTATGCATTCCGTGCACATCTCCCAGAGGGTATGTGTGAACTTTTTCTCGTCAAGCTCGTGGACATAGTTCATCGCAAGGGTATATGTGGGATGGCTGTGTATAACAACCCGGTTTTCCGGGTCGACAGACAGTCTCGCCGTGTGGCTCATCAGATGCGCGGGAAGCTCTGAGGTGAACCTGCCTCCGTCACGGTATCCCCACAGAAGCTCCGCTTCCCTGCCGTCGCCCGAAATGCGTATCACGCCGAGGTTTGTCTCCGGGTCGTCCGAAACGTTTTTGAAGTACTTCCCCGGGCCCGTGACTATGAACATTTTTCCCGCGAGTGCGGACGCGTCGAAGCCCAGCGGGATCCTTCGCAGCACGTTTTCCCCGTCCAGATACCCCTCCGCCTCGCTCTCGTCTACCATGCGGCTGATATTCCCGCCGTTTCTCTCGTCCCAGCCCAGGCGGTACATGTTTGCGGCGGTCTTTCTCATCTCCTCAACAAAGGGAGCGTTAAACATATCCTTATTCATACCCTTTTCACCAGAACTTCCCTTTCGTATTCAAGCACCCTGTCCGCGTACTCCGACGGGACCCCTTCCCTGCGCAGCAGCTCCTCCCACACGTCCCCCAGCGGGGCGGTCTTCAGCTCTTCGCCGAGTATCATAAGCTCGGTCATCCGGTTTTCGTCCTGAAGCTCCTTCATACGCGCGGACGGCTCCAGCAGAGCGCAGAGCAGAGCTTTCCGCACGCTGCGCAGACCCGTTACCCACGCGGATATGCGGTTGATGGACGCGTCAAAATAGTCGGTGGCGATAAATACCCTTTCAAGGCCGTTTCTGACTATTTCCCTGGCTATCTCCCTGGTCTCGTCGTCAAACAGCACCACGTGGTCGCTGTCCCACCTCACCGGCCGCGTGATATGGAGGGCGAGCCTGTCGTTAAACAAAAGCATGGAGGATATTTTATCCGACACCGTCTCGGTGGGGTGATAGTGGCCGTTATCCATCATGGGCGTTATTTTCCTGGTGTTCACGTAATTTGTGCAGAATTCCGCGCTGCCGACGGTGTAGGATTCCAGGCCTATGCCGAAAACCTTGGATTCCAGGCACACGAACACCCTGCTTTTGTCGTAGGGCACGGAAAGTATCTCGTCGAGAGACTGAGCGAACCTCTTCCGCGGACCCGTTCTGTCGGCGGGTATGTCCTTGTATCCGTCGGGTATCCATATGTTCATCACGCAGGGCTGCCCGGTCTTTTCCGCAAAGTATGAGGATATTTCAAGGCATCGTTTCCCGTGCTCCGTCCAGAAGCGTCTCACCTTTTCGTCGGGCGACGACAGGGTGAGTCCGTCCTTGACCATGGGGTGCGAAAAAAAGGTGGGGTTAAAGTCTATGCCCATTCCCCGTTTTACCGCGAAATCCACCCAGGCGTCAAAATGCCGCGGCTTTATCGCGTCCCTGTCCGCCCGGTCCCCGTCGCCGAACACCGCGTAGGAGGCGTGAAGGTTCAGCTTCTTCTTTCCGGGCACAAGGCTCATGGCCGTGTCAAGGTCGGCCATCAGCTCCTCGGGCGTCCGGGCCTTTCCCGGGTAATTGCCCGTGGTCTGTATGCCGCCGGAAAGGGCTTCCCGGCTGTCAAAACCGGTCACGTCGTCTCCCTGCCAGCAGTGCACCGACACCGGCGCGGCCGCCGCCCTTTTTATGGCTTCCTCGGTATCCACTCCCAAACCTTCGTATATTTTTTTTGCCTCTTCGTACCTGCTCATACGCTCTCCTCCGTTCTTTCCCCGGGTTTTCCCTCCGGGTAAATCGTCTCCGCGCCCAGCGACGCGCCTACAAGCTCCCTGGCCTTTTCAATGGTTACGGTCTTATCCGCCGCCATAAGCTGGACTATGATGTTCCCCGCCGCCGTGGCCTCCTTCGGGCCGGCGCACACGGGAAGGCCCGTGTATCCGGCGGTCAGCCTGTTAAGGTAAACGTCGCTGCAGCCGCCTCCGACTATGTTTATGCCCCTGCATCTCCTGCCCGTGAGTTTCTCTATTTCCTCCACCGCGGACCTGTAGGAACGGGCAAGGGAATGGTACACGCAGTTTATCACCCGGGGCAGCTCCGCATTCTTATCGCCCATGAGCCCCCTCACGGCCGATATCATGTTCTCCGGCGCGGTGAGTTGCGGGGAATTCACGTCTATCCATGCGGCCGGTTCCCCGCTTTCCTCGGCCATATGCATCATTTCGTCGTAGGTGTATTTTTTCCCGAGATCCTTCCTTATGCCCTGCAGAAGCCACATTCCCATGTAGTTTTTGAGGAACCGGACCCTCATGCCCACGCCGCCCTCGTTGGTGAAGTTTGCCCTGCGCGCACCCTCGTTTATCACCGGGGACGAAAGCTCCATACCTATCAGGCTCCATGTGCCGGAGGATATGTACGCGAAATCCTCCTTCAGCGGGCACGCGGCCACAGCCGACGCGGTGTCGTGGCTGGCACACAGGACCACCCGGGCGTCAAAGCCCGCCCTTTCCGCGATATCCTTCCTCAGGGGGCCTGCCTCGCTCCCCGGCATGGACAGAGGCAGGAAAATATGCTCCGGGTACCCCAGCGCCTTCGTTATCTCCCTGTCCCACCCGGTTTTCCCCGCGCTTACCAGTCCCGTGGTGGTGGCGTTTGTATACTCGCTCTTCATCACGCCCGTGAGCCGCCATGCGAGATAGTCCGGTATCATGAGAAGCCTCGCCGCTGCGTCCAGCCTGCCGGACTTTTTGTCGCACCACAGCTGGTACACCGTGTTGAAGCTCTGCTTCTGTATACCCGTGCGCCCGTAAAGCTCCTCAAAGGGTATTATTTTCTCCGTTTCCCATGCCGCCGCCTCCGTGCGCCCGTCCCTGTAACAGTACACCGGTCCTATTACTCCGCCGGATCCGTCCAGCAGAACGTAATCCACTCCCCATGTGTCCACGGCGATGCTTTCAGGACAAAATCCCGCCTGTCCGCAGCGGATTATCCCCTCCGTCACGTGTTTTTCAAGGCTGTCAATATCCCAGACCAGGCTGCCGTCCTGCCTTGTAAAGCCGTTCTCAAACCGGTAAATCTCCTTCAGGCTCATCCTTCCGCCGGAAATCCTGCCGAGGATATGCCGTCCGGAGGACGCGCCTATGTCCACCGCCAGAAAACTCCGTTCCTCAGCGCACATTTTACCGTCTCCCCTTTCCGCGTAATGCCCGCAAATTGCAAAAAAAGCCGATCGGCAGGTTTCCCCGCAACCGGCTGTCTTCCCTCCGCCGGTTTCATAACACTCCCCTAATGTTACTCAATCGCAACGGCTTTTGTAAATGGAACTATGTAGTTACACTTGTAAAAAAGAAACAAACGGTTTGTTATTCCCGCCGGTCATCTTATTCCTTCACTCCGGACACTATGCGGGGTATGCCGCAGTAATCCTCCGTGACCTCCGGGGCGGAAAACCCGTTTTCGGAGAAAAGTTCCGCCACAGCGCCGGCCTCTCCCGCTCCGACCTCGGCCATCAGCGCGCCGCCCGGCACCAGCAGCCCGGACCATTTCGCCAATATGGAGCGGTAAAAATCCAGCCCGTCCTCTCCGCCCCGCAGGGCCTCCTCCGGCTCGTACCTGACCTCTTTCTGCAGAGTGTCCATGTCCCTGTCCGTGACGTAAGGGGGATTTGTCATGATAAGGTCGAATTTCCCTATCCCCTCCGGCGGGGCGAGCAGCGCGTCCGCCCGCAGTATTTCCACCTTTACGCCGTTTCTCTCCGCGTTCCTCCCGGTGTATTCCAGCGGGACATCGAACTTGTCCGCGCAGACAGCGACCGTGCCCGGTATGTATTTCGCCGCGCATATGCCCAGGCACCCCGTGCCGCAGCAGAGGTCCAGGGTGCGCCTGCTTCCCGCGGGACGTTTTTCCAGAAAGTCCAACCCCTTTTCGCAGAGGAGCTCGGTCTCCGGCCTCGGGATGAGCACTCCCTTTCCCACAAAAAACGGAAGCCCCATAAACTCCCATTCTCCCAGTATGTACTGAAGCGGTTCCCCGGCTATGCGCCTGTCCACCATGTCCTCGGCCGCTCTCAGCTGTTCCTCGGAAAATTCGTTTTCAAGGCGTATCTCGTAAAACGGGTCCCCCGAAAGCTGCGCGAATATCTGTCTCAGCTCAAAGGACGCGGTTATGCTCCCCGCTTCCTCCAGCCTGTTTTTTAAGCGCAGAAAAAAATTCTGCATCTCTATCCCTCTGGAAAAGTTGTTCTCCGCCACTTTTCATTTTCCTTTCACTGTATACCGCCGGGCGGCAAGCGCCGCGGCTCTCCTTTCCCTAAGGCGCAGGCTTTTCCCGTCTCCCGCCTCCCGCTCCCGGCGCAGCGGTCTGTCCTGCGGGGCGGTTTGCCCCTTGCGGACGGCCCCGGCTGCGCACAGGCTGCCCGCCGTCTCCTTTCCGGCCTTTTCCGGCACGGAGCTTGTGGGAAATCGCCGGGCGCCGCAGACAAAAATGCGCTGCCGGCAAAAATGCGCCGCCCGCAAAAACGCGTTGCCGGAAAAAACGCGCCGCAGGCAAAAATGCACCGCCCGCAAACACGCGTTGCCGGAAAAAACGCGCTGCAGGCAAAAATGCGCCGCCCGCAAAAACGCCGCCGGCGCGTTTTGTTCACGGGACGTCCGGCGTTTTTATTTTAAGGATATCCTGTCCGACCCGTCCCCGGGGATGACCGCCTTGAGCGCCGCTATTGCCACCTCAAGCTGCTTTTCGTTGGGTTCTCTTGTAGTCAGCTTCTGCATCCACTTGCCCGGGGCCGACACGGCGCGGGTAAGGATATTGTCGTATTTTCCGCACAGCTTGAGTATCTCATACCCCAGCCCCATGACCACCGGGAGCGCCAGCAGGGACGAGAGGAGCCGCAGCCACACGCTGCTCCATGTGAGGAAGCAGTTCACCGCTATGCCCAGCGCCACCATGAGAAAAAGGAAGCTGGTTCCGCAGCGGGGATGCTCCCTCGGGAACCTGGCCGCGTTTTCCGGGGTAAGCTCCTCTCCCGCTTCGTAGCAGCTTATGGTCTTGTGCTCCGCCCCGTGGTACATAAAGGTGACGCGTATGTCCTTCATAAGCGACACCGCCGCCAGATATCCCACGAATATGGCCAGCTTTATTACCCCTTCAATGACGCTTTTGAGAATGTCGGACTCAATTTTAACCCCCAGCATTTCAATGCCGGACACCGCCGCCATGGGGAGGAATTTAAACAGGAGAAGGCTCAAAAACAGCCCCAGCATCAGGGAAACAACGCCTATAGCCGTCATCACGCCGTCGCCGAGACGTTCGGAGAGCCATTTGTCAAACTTGCTCATTTCCTCCTCGGACGTCACCTCGCCGCTCTTTTCCGCCGAGTACATGAGCGCCTTGTATCCCGTTACAAGGCTTTGTATAAAGGCTATTATGCCGCGCAGTACGGGTATCTTCTTCCAAACCCGTTTCTTTCCCCCGGTTTCCGTCACCTTTGTGTCTATACTTCCGTCAGGCAGCCTCACCGCTATGCAGTCGGCGTTCGGGCCTCTCATGAGTATGCCCTCAAGAAGGGCCTGACCGCCTATTGACGTGTAGTTCTTTTTGCTGCAGCCGCAGCTCTTTTTCTCCGTGCCTGTCTTTGCCATGCTGTTTTCCGTTACCTCCCGCCTGACGGCTGCCCGCCGTCTCCCGTCTGCTGCGGAGAAACCGGCAGCGCTACGGTGACCTTGGTGCCCTTGCCCTCAACGCTCTCTATTCCCATGACCCCGTTATGCTGCCGAACGATCTCCTCGCAGGTGGCAAGCCCTATGCCTGCACCGTGGCGGGTGAAATTCGCCTTGTAAAACTTTTCCCCGATGCGTGTCATGTCCGCTTCCGCGATTCCGCAGCCGTTGTCCTCCACCGTCACGGTGACATGGCCGTTTTCCTGGGTGAGAGATACGGTCACCTCCCCGCCTTTGTCCGTATATTTTATGCTGTTGTCTATAATATTGATGAATACCTGCCGGATTCTGTCGCTGTCCGCAAATATCACCGGAACCTCGCCCTTGGGCGGGATGAGTTTCAGCGTTTTCCCTTCCTTCTCCGCCCTGGGCGTGTACGCCAGCACCGCCTCCTCCAGCTCCGCAAGTACGTCGCAGGAATCCATCTTCATGGTCAGTCTTCCCGACTGGAGCCTGGAAAAGTCCAGCAGCTCCTCCACCATTTTTGAGAGCCGCTCCGTCTCGGAAACTATGACCTTAAGTCCCTTTTCCGCTATGACCTTATCGTCTCCCGCGGTCATGAGCGTCTCTCCCCAGCCCTTTATTGCCGTGAGCGGGGTCCTCAGTTCGTGGCTCACGGTGGAAATAAAGTCGTTCTTTACCTTGTTCGCTTCCGTAAGCCCCTCCGCGAGATCGTTTATGGTGTCGCACAGGTCCCCTATCTCATCGTCGTACTTTTTGTTTATGCGTATCTTGTAATCCCCGGAGGCTATTTTCCTTGCCGTCCCGGTTATCTCGTTTACGGGAATGACTATGGTGTTTATGAAGTATGTTCCGGATATCACCGCCACCACCATCACCACAAGCCCCAGCAGGCAGAACGCCGCGCCCGCTGCAAATATGGTAAGGTCCACTCTGGAAAGCGAGGATATGAGCCTTATTCCGCCCACCGTCCTGCCGTATTCGTCGTAGACGAGCGAGGTGACCGCAACGACCCGCTCTCCCGTTTCCTCAAACCTGCCGTACCATATGCCCGTCCCGCTCTCGTCCGCCAGCGCGGCGATGTAGTCGTCCCCTCCCTCCAGCGGGGACGTAAAGCCCTGTGAGCTGACGATTATGTTGCCGGTGGCGTCCATTATCTCCAGCGCCGCCATGTCCCCGTCCTCAAAATCTTCCGCCACTACTCTTGCAACGGAAGAGAAGCTCCCATAATAGTCGCTCACGGTATCCACGTACGTTCTTAATGACTCGGATTTTACCAGAAGCGTCCTTTCCACAGCTGCGTAATAGGAAGAACGCAGCACCAGAACGGCGATTATCACCACGGTCACCACTATGCCGAGAGTTATCCCGAGGGCGTTTGTCACCCATCTTTTGGTGATGCCTTTCACTGAACCTTACCCCCCTTTGCCGCGGCGATTCCTGCGTTATCGGGTCATGGACCCGCGCCACATATAACCGGTCCCCCACACCGTCTGTATGTGTTCCGGCGCCGACGGGTCGCGCTCTATCTTGACCCTGAGCCGCCTCATGTTCACGTCCACTATTTTGAGATCGTTCTCGTTCTGCGCCCACACGTGGTCGTATATATCACGTCGGGAAAGTATTTTCCCCTCGTTTTTCATCATGTAACAGAGTATAAGATATTCCACCTGAGTGATGTCCTTTTCCTCCCCGTTCTTAGTCAGCACCCTGGTATGAGTGTTGAGCTCAAAGGGTCCGGAACGGAGCACCTCACCTTCTTCTTTAGGCTCGTTTCCCCCTGAAAGCATTATTCTTCTCCCCAGCGCCTCCACTCTGGCCACCAGCTCCGCCGGGGAAAAGGGCTTGGTTACGTAATCGTCCGCGCCGCTTTTGAGCCCGCCTATCCTGTCCGTCTCCTGAGATCTTGCGGTGAGCATTATTATTCCCACCGACGCGCTCCTTTCCCGTATGCGGCGGCATACCTCAAATCCGTCAATTCCGGGCAGATTTATGTCCAGAAGCACTATGCCCGGCTTTACGCCGCTGAATCTGTCCAGCCCGTCCTCTCCGCTTCCCGCCTCAAAGACGTCAAAGCCCGCACGGGTAAGGTTTATGACTATTACCTCCCTTATTATTTCCTCGTCCTCAATAACAAGCACTCGTTCCGACACCGCGTCTTCTCCCTTCGGTCATCCGCCCTCATATGGCGGTGAACAGTTTTTTAAGCTCTTCCTCGCTTATCATGTCCTTGCGGTAAAATTCCACCGTGTAACACACGTTGCCCTGTCTTGCGAAAACCGTCTGCTCAGGATAAAGCTCCTTTTTCTCTTCCCATTCCCTGGAGATGAAGCTCCTTACCGCCAGCACCTTGCGGGATGTGGACTGCTTGTCGCTGTCCCACATGCATATGGTCCACGCGTCGTCTTCCTCCTCGGACAGGACGGTAACCTCCCCCACCAGTCTTTCCGGTATCTCAAGGATATATCCCCATTTCATATTCACCGCGGAAACGCTGCGCGCCGTAAGGCCCGCTATGCCGCAGGAACTCCAGTCTATCCGGGGCAGCCTGTCCGACGCCGCAGCGTCCGCGTAACCCGTCATTATCTCCTGCACCGGAACTTCCGGCGACCCGTCTCCGTTAATGTCCCTGCAGGTCACTGCTATGTTCCTCGTTGGGCATCCCGTGCCGAATATCTTCACCAGCGTCCCGCTTATCACCGCCACCACCTCGGTGGCATAAGTGTCGGTTCCCGTCCTCCCGTCCAGGAATACCGCCATGCTGCCGGTGTCCAGCTTGCCCGTCATCACCTGCAGCCATGCGGTGAAATATACGTCCAGCAGCACCGACGATTTTATTTTCACGCAGGAATCCGCCGTGCTGTATCCTATCATGTCCACCGCCGTGCCCGTCACGGCCGCGCCGGTCCCGTCCGATATGGAATTAAACGTTATGATCTCATCCATGTCGTCCCCGTCCATGTCCTCGCACACTATCTGCCTGTAGGACGAGGACCAAACGCTTTCCGGCTTGCCCGTATCCAGCGACCATACGGACAGGGCGCTCCCGCGCCCGCTATACAGCGAGGTGCCCAAAACTATCTGCGCGTATCCCGTGGGCTCAATATACGCAAACTCCAGTCTTTCCACCGTCCCGCCCTCCGGCGGCGCAAAATCGCACACGGTGGCCCATTCCTCGTCGGCATTCCTGGACAGCACGTGCACCCTCGTCTCATCGGGAGAGCTTTTAAGGCTGTAAAGCACCGTCGCTTCAAATACCGGGGAACCGTAAAGATCGTTGTAAGCTACCGCCGAGCCTCCTGTCCGCGGAGTACGGAGGTCAAATTCCTCAGTACCCAGCGCTTCGGTCAGCGCAAGACGTATCTCCTCCTGCTGCTTGGTGGGTCTCGGCGGAGACATGAGAGCTTCGGTGCTCATGTCGATGGTGGAACATGAAGGCGCCGCAACAATGCACAGCGCCGCCGTCACCGCCGCGGCCGCGCGCTTGACCGAAAAGAGGCGGCATAATCTCTTACGTCCGGTCCCCTCTGTCATCCGCGCCATCTCCTTTCTTGAACGAAACAGCCCTTCCGCCTGTTCGAGGCGGACATACCTACTGTGATTTTATCACATCCTGTTGTCAAATACAACAAAAAAAGCCCGTATGAACCTGTTTTTTTGTTAATTTTTCAGCCGGCAGAGGTGCTGCGGTCCTGCGTGGTATGCCCGGCAGGCTCGTTACTAAGTCCGTACTCCTTCCGTGAGAGACATTTTCCCTCGGGAAAATACCAGCGCCGCGCACAGCAAGACCGGTATAATCGCACCGGCGAGAAGCCCGGCGGACAGGTTATCGTCAAACGCCGCGGACACGAATCCCACCACGGAAGGGCCGGCTGCACAGCCCAGATCGCCTGCGAGCGCCAGCAGCGCAAACATGGCGGTGCCGCCGCCGCGGATCCTTCCCGCCGCCATGCTGTAGGTCCCCGGCCACATAACGCCCACGGAAAACCCGCAAAGGGCGCACCCCGCAAGTCCCAGCACAGGTACCGGGGACAGGGCTGCCATAAGATAACAGCCCGTGCACATTACACCGCACGCCAGCATGACCTTTCTGAGGTCGAGTTTCTTTGACATGAACGAATACAGCAGTCTCGCCGTTCCCATGAGGACGGCAAAGGCACAGGGACCCGCCAGGTCTCCCGCCGCTTTCCCGATGCCCTCCACATTTTCGGCAAAGGCCGACGCCCACTGGCTCATGGCCTGCTCGGCCGCACCGGCGCAGAACATCAGAAGAAGGAAAAACCACATCACCGGTTCCCTGAGAAGCCCCCTGTCCCCCTTTTCCTCAGCTTCCCCGCCGTATATCGGCACAAACATGAACCAGACTGCGTCAAGCAGCGGCACCGCCGCCCATATGAGCGCCAGGGTCGGGTAGTTGTCTATCCCGAAAATCACGAAAAACAGGGTTGACAGCAGCACCGTTATAACGCTGCCCCAGCTGTAAAAGGAGTGGAGCAGGCTCATCATCGCGGGCTTGTTGCGGGTGGGACAGTTTTCCACTATCGGGCTTATTATGACCTCGATGAACCCGCCGCCCACAGAGTAGAGGGCGACACACAGCACAAGTCCCGCGTAAGGGTCTCCCAGAAGCTCCGGGAATATTCCTAACCCCCCTATCCCCGCGGAACACAGAAGAAGCGCCGTCACTATTACGGTCCTCATACTGAATTTGTCGCCCACAAGCGACGCAAGCCAGTCTATGATGAGCTGTACCCCGAAGCTCACCGTTATCAGCCCCGTTATGCTCGCAAGGCTTATGTCGTATTTATCATGCAGGGTGATAAAAAGCAGCGGCAGAAAATTCAGGCAGCACGCCTGCGTTATGTATCCCAGCGACGCCGCCGCCACCGTTTGTCTGTATCCTGCTTTTTCTTTAACCTTCAAATGCATCTTCCTTTCGCAATGTTGCTCCGTACCATTATATGTGCATGCTCTCTACGTGTCCACTGACGGTCCACGCAGGCGGAAAAAAGGCGCGGCCGAAAAAAACAGTCCCCGTACGAAAGCGCCTTCCGTTCCCGCTGAAAGCCCCGGCGAAATGCGCAGACGCGCCCGGCGTACCGGCCCGCGGAGGAAAAAGCCGGGCGCTCGGCCGCAACAGGGGATACGTACGGCAAGCGCCGGTAAAGGCTTGCGGGCCGTATGCAAAAAAACGAACGGCAGGTGGGGGAAGCCGGGCCCGCGGCCCGACGCAAAAGCAAAAAATGCAGCTCCGTCGGACGCCGGTCCGTATATTGTCCCCGATAGGAAAGTATGCTATACTCAAACCGTAAAGTCAAGGGGGAGAGCCGAATGAGAACCATTCTTCACTGCGATATGAATAATTTTTACGCTTCGGTGGAATGTCTGCTTGATCCGTCTCTCGCCGGACGGCGTGTGGCGGTGTGCGGCAGCGCGGAGGAACGGCACGGCATTGTCCTGGCCAAAAACGAAGCGGCTAAAAAGTGCGGTGTTTCCACGGGAGAACCCATATGGCAGGCCAAAAGAAAATGCCCGGACCTTGTGACCGTGCCTCCCCGTTACCGGGAATACGTTAAATTTTCACAGGAAGCAAAGAAGCTCTACCTTTCCTACACGGAGCTGGTGGAGTCCTTCGGTCTGGACGAATGCTGGCTGGACGTTACCGCAAGCCGGACGCTTTTCGGGGACGGCAGGAGCATAGCCGACGATATCCGTCGCAGGATCAGGGAAGAGCTGGGGCTCACTGTCTCTGTGGGCGTTTCCTTCAACAAGGTATTCGCAAAGCTGGGCAGCGACATGAAAAAACCCGACGCCACCACCGTTATAGGCGAGGATTTCAGAGAAACCGTATGGAAATTGCCTGTCTCCGCAATTCTCGGAGCGGGGCCGGCGGTAACGAAACGGCTTTCTCAAATGGGAATCCACACCCTAGGGCAGTTGGCCGTTTTTCCTGAGGAACCACTCCGCGCGGCCCTCGGCAAGCAGGGCCTGCTTCTGAGAAATTACGCCAACGGGACAGACGATTCCCCCGTTATCCCCGCGTCAATGGAACCGCCGGCAAAAAGCGTGAGCCGCGGATTCACCACGCCTGAGGACCTTGGTTCCTACAGGGAAGTGAAAATCCTGATATCCCGGCTGAGCCGGGAGGTGGCCTCCGCCCTTCGCAGGGACGGGCTGCGGGCGGGAGGCGTCTCCCTGCGCCTGAGATTCCCCGACCTCACATTTGAGTGCCGGCAGACAAAGCTGGATATCCCTCTTCACAACGAAATGTTCATTGCGGACGCCGCCTTTCGCCTTTACATGACGGCTTTCCGCAGGA
>CASDVX010000035.1 GCA_949284545.1 uncultured Eubacteriales bacterium | reverse complement strand
TGCATTTTCTCAGGTGCTGGGGGTAGACACGGATATCCGGGAGAATAAGGAGGAGATCTTTTACGAGGACTCCGAGGGAAATGAGAAGAGCTATGTACCGCCCCGCTATGCCTGCGACTATGAGTTCAATGTGACGATTCGGGTGGATTCCCCATGGTTTGACGAGATAGAGCTGGAGCTGAGCGACGGCAACCGCCCCGACAGCCCCTATACCGACCTGTACCGCCAATATGAGCAGAGAATGCACAAGCTTGCGGATATTCTGATGCGCCGGGATAACAGAAACCGGGTTTGGGACGGCGGCGGGACGATGAATCGGGTGGATAACACGGGCATCCGTCAGGAAAGACCTGCCTCCGCACCGACTGCCATGGGCGGTGAGACATGGGTATGCCCTTCCTGCGGCGCGCAAAGCAGCGGAAAATTCTGCGCAAACTGCGGCACAGCCAAGCCCGTAGTCAGCTCCGGCTGTACAAACTGCGGGTGGAGACCCTCGGCGGGACAGGGTATGCCAAAATTCTGCCCGGAGTGCGGCAGACCGCTTCAGTAAATTATGAAGCACACCGTATGTAAGGTTGTGACTGTTGTGTTTGCTCTCTTGCCGGTTTTCGGGCTTTTCGGCTGCGGCGAAGGTGAAAAATACACTTCCGATGATGTCGTCCTAATCAATACCGCTTATTACGGCACGGAAATGAACCCTGTGTATTCCTTCGCCCTGAAAAAAGAAAAAGACGGCTGGTTATTCTCTGCAGACTGTCTTGTGGGACGTCAGAAGGATCATTACACCTCGTTCGGCTCCTTCCCGATAACGGCAGAGGATGCGGAGGCTTTCCTTCACATTATCTGTGAGGACGGCGAAATAGAAAAGCTTTACAAGCATCGTAATCCGATACGGATTTTTAGAAGCTCCGATGCACCGGCGCGCAGTTTTGGTATGACTTTCTCTGACGGAAACAGTGTAGAGAAGGAGACGAGGCTCGGCGACAGGGCGCTTGACTATCTCTATGCGCTTGCCGACAGGCACTATAAATCAGCGGAAAGCGTTGAGGTTACAGCCGTCTCTATTCACAGAAACTGCATGGATTATTCATCTTCCTGCTCGTTTTGTCTTGAAAAAAACGAGGGTGTTTGGCTCTTCTCATTTGATGCTGAAATCGACCGCAGCGGAGGCCACACAGAAGCGGAAAACCAGCGGATTGAAGAGGATGCTGCGGAGGAGATACTCCGCATTGTAAAAGAGCGACAGCTCGTTACCAGAGTTAAACAGTATGAGGTGCCGCCGGATGACGACATATTCGCCCTTGACGAAACCACATACTGGACTTCGTTTGAATTCGCGGATGGTAGTTCGATAGATGCCCCGATAGATGCGGGCGCCGAGTTGATCGATGCGTTCTATTCCCTTGCGAAGATAAAAATCCACCAAAGATAAACCCATACTGTCTGAATATAAACCTCTGAACGACTTTTTTACCGTTTGATCAATGCTTTTTTAGAGAGGAGTTTTTCTATGCAAACCTTGCAGGAATATAAATGCCCATGCTGCGGCGGTGCGATAGCCTTTGACAGCACGCTCCAGAAAATGAAATGTCCCTTTTGTGACACGGAATTTGAAATGGAAACACTGGCCGATTATGACAGCGTGCTGAAGAATGAAGCGTCGGATGATATGAGCTGGGAGAGCACCGCCGGAGCCCAGTGGCAGGAAGGTGAAGCAGACGGGCTTCGCTCCTATGTATGCAAGTCCTGCGGTGGTGAAATTGTGGGCGATGAAAACACGGCGGCTACCTCCTGTCCGTTTTGCGGCAACCCTGTGGTGATGATGGGACAGTTTTCAGGTGCTCTTAAGCCCGACCTTGTCATTCCGTTTAAGCTGGATAAAAAGGCGGCTAAAGAGGGACTGAAGAAGCATCTTACAGGAAAACGCTTTTTGCCAAAAATCTTCAAGGATCAGAACCATATCGACGAAATCAAAGGGATCTACGTTCCGTTCTGGTTGTTTGATACGGATGTGGACGCACAAGTGCGCTACCGTGCCACCAATATCCGCACATGGAGTGACAGCGACTATAACTATACCGAGACCAGCCATTTTATGGTGCACAGAGGTGGCAGCGTCGGCTTTGAACACGTGCCGGTGGACGGCTCATCCAAGATGGCGGATGATCTGATGGAATCCATAGAGCCGTATGACTTTTCGGAAGCTTTGGATTTCCAAACAGCTTACCTTGCCGGATATCTGGCGGATAAGTACGATGTAACAGCAGAAGAGAGTATTGAGCGCGCCAACCAGCGCGTCAAGCGTTCCACCGAGGAAGCCTTTGCCGGAACGGTTCAAGGATATTCCACCGTTACGGCTGAAAACAGCAGTGTGCAGTTTCATGGCGGGAAAGCCCGTTATGCGCTTTATCCAGTTTGGCTTCTCAATACAACCTGGAACGGTAATCAATACACTTTTGCCATGAACGGACAG
>CASDVX010000034.1 GCA_949284545.1 uncultured Eubacteriales bacterium | reverse complement strand
GATACTGTGCTGGCTGCTGGTGCTGGCGCTGGTGGCCGCCGGGGTGTACTTGTTTGACATAGACTATAAGATCAGGCCGAGCAGGGATATAGACATACAGACCCTGGCGGAATGCCTCGCCCCGCTGGACTGCAGTCCGGGCAGCGGAAGGTTTATGAAGGAGGATACCGGGTTTGACGCATGGCTGATTATAGATGTCGATGAGGAGTTCCAGTACGAAGGGGATGAGACCACGTTGAAGGAGTTTGCTGAAAAACATGCTCTCAAATATCAGGTGGTGCCGGAGCAGGACGTTGAAATGGTGGTGTGGCTGCGTAGCTATATGCCGCTGATGAAGGCTCTGGGCTACGGCTGGCTTAATTACGACGGAAACCTGATAGAAAAATGGTATGGCAGCGAGGAGGCGGAAGGCAAGCCCAATTACCGGAACTATTTTTCGATTTTCTTAAGAAAGGGAAAATATTATTACTGGTTTAACGGGTTCTGCCGCACGGGTTCCATGGAGACATTCCTGAAAGAATCGGTGAGGATAGCCAACGAAAATTTCCCCGCGGCGTAGCAGAGGGGAAGACAGTGCTTCTTTCGGCGCGGGAAAGGACGCGTCCGCCGACCCTTAAGAACGGCGCCGGACGGGCGGCGGGGCTTTCGGCGGGTTTGCCGCTTTCACGGACAGGAGAGCGAAAAAAGCGTGTGTCAGGATATACGGTCCTGATACACGCTTTTTAATATATGAGCCGCGCGGCCGCTTAACGGGATGCGGGAGGCTGCGGCGCAGGGCTTGCGCAAACGGGCGCGCAGACGCGCCGCAGGGGGAAAGGCCCGCCGGCCGGTCTGCGGCGGCTTTGGGTGACTTCCGGGTTTTGCCGGGGCTCAGGGACGGCTGTCGGTGCCTGCCGGGAGGCTTAGAGACGGATTCCGTTCGCCGGGGTGCGGTTACGGGCGTTTTTCAGAAAGCGTCCCCGGGATGCGTCAAAACCCGTCAGAGGGTTCCTCCGGGATAATATTTCCCGTGAAAAAATATTTCGCAAAACCTTTCAACGCGGCATAAAAACGGCCCCCGCTTTTACGGGGGCCGCCTTTATTATTCGCCGAAGATTTTGAATTCGTAAAGGGAAAAGCCGTAAAAGGTGCCCCGGGAAATGCCCAGCATACGCACGTATCTGGCGCGGGAACCGGCGGGAAGAGGAAGGGCGTTTATGTCTCCCGCGCCGTCGTACAGCCCGGCGGCGGTGACGAAATCCGTCCCGTTTTCCGAAAGCTGTATTTCAAAGGCCGAGGCGTAGGCGGCTTCCCAAACGAGAAGCACTCCCGTTACCGGCCGCACGCTGCCCAGATCCGCCGTGAGCCATTCCCCGTCTCTCGCCGCGCTTGCCCAGCGGGTCTCTTTTCCCCTGCCGTCCACGGCGTTTTCGGGCGGGTTGTCCGGCTCGAAGGAGGAAGCGGACGCCGATACCACGGCAAGCTCCCTGCCCGCTTCGGCGGGAAAGAGACTGAAAGAGCAGTCGCAGGTCACGTCCGCGCGGACGGTATCCTCGGCGCCGCCGGGCATGAAGGAACGTATAAGGTATTCCCCCTCGGGGAGGAAAAAGCGCGCGGCGCCGTCCCCGTCAGCCCTGCCTCTGCTGCTTCCGGCGATGACGAAGGCGCCCGGACGGGTGCTTACGGTAACGCGGAAAAGATCCTTTCCGAAGGCACGGTTGGCTATATACCCGGCGAGAGCGGCGTAGCCCGAATCGTCGCAGTGGATGCCGTCGGGGAAGAGGTCGAGCCTTCCGTGGGAAAACTCGTTCACGTCTATAAGCGGGCAGCCGGTGAGAGCCGCCGTCTCCCGCTGAATTTGCGCCGCCCTGCGCAGATACGCGTTGTTTGGGGTGAGAAAGAGCTCAGGTGATGTGAGTATAACCGGCTCGGCTCCCGCGTTTCGGTAGTCGTTTACAAGAGAAACAAGGTCGGAAGAGAATCCCGCGAGACGCCTTATGTTAAAATCCCTGTTGCAGTCGTTCGTGCCCAGCATTATAAGAATGATCCGGCAGCCCTCGGTGAGGCTCAGGGTGTATTCCGGTTTTTGTGTATAGGGCAGATCCCCTGCCCTCAGAAGGGTCGAGCCCCCCACGCCGTAGTTTTTCACCGTGAACCTGTCGCCCAGCAGGTCCGCAAGCACGGCCGGATATGAGCGCCGGGACGGGTCCGACGACTTAAAGCCCTCGGTTATGGAGTCTCCCACGCAGCCCACGCTTACCCTGCCGTTTTTTT
>CASDVX010000033.1 GCA_949284545.1 uncultured Eubacteriales bacterium | reverse complement strand
CTGAATGTAGTTGTTCGTATCGCACTCCACAAGCACGGACAACCCGTCCTCAAATGTGAGTTCAAGAGAAAAATTATCGTCCACTTCAGGGTATTTCACGGAAAACATTTTACAGTATACCGACGTGAGCTTCTGAGGAGTCATGTGCATTATCTGGTCTATCAGGTGAACCCCCCAGTCAAGCATCATGCCGCCGCCCAGCCGCTTTGTTACGCGCCAGCCCTCGCAAAGGCCGCGGCTGCCGTGAACCCTTGTCTCTATCCTGTATACCTTGCCCAGCTTGCCGCTCTCTATGACGCTTCTGGCAAGAAGATAGTCGGAGTTCGTGCGCCTGTTCTGGTCTACGGTGAAAAGTCCTTCGGCTGTCTTCTCCGTTTCCATGACCCGGGCAAGTTCTGAGGAGGAAAGGCAGACCGGCTTTTCGCATATGCAATGCTTTCCGGCTTTCAATGCGGCGATAGCGTTTTCCATGTGCGAATCGTTGCACGTCGCTATAAGAACGATGTCCACGTCGGGAGACTCCACCAGTTCCTTTGCGCTGGCAAAGGTCCTCATGCCCTTGTCTTCCGCCTCCTTCATCTTTTGTGGGTCGGTATCGAATACGGCGTACGGCTTTACTCGAACGTCAAACGCGTTGAGGGAAGCGCAGTGGTACTGTCCCATTCCGCCGAAGCCTATCACTCCGAGATTGTAACGTTTTTCATTCATTTCAAACATTCCTTTCGATTTGAGAGAGGCTTTAGGCTCCGCCTCTGCATACCGTATGCTCGGACTCTCTCTTTACGTATCAAAGCCCGCACGGTATGCGGGCTTTGACGTTGCTTGTATTACTTTCCCCGAAGCGGGCCATCGGAACAGCGCGGCCGGTATTACGCGGCAAGGAACCTGTCCCAGGCAGACTGGAGTATGGCTACATATTCCACAAGGCCGCTTTCGTTCATGGAAGCCACGTACTCGCCCCAATCCTCCAGAGGACGTTCACCTGTTACCATCTGTTTGGCGTACCCCATCTGTATGCCCCAGAAAGCGTTCAGTCCTTCGAGGGCCTCCGCCTCCTCGGCGGTATAGGTCAGACACAGTCTGTCGATGAAGCTGTACTCCATGCTGGATTTGCTCCACTGAGCTATGGCGTCAAGGGTGTTTTCTCCGTATACATAATCGATGAGCACATACGGATCAGTGAAGAAGGAATCAACAAACGCATTCTGATATATGCCGTAACGGATATCGGCGTTGCCGTTGGCATCCTTCGTATTCTTTATTTTATCAGTAAAGGTGATATTGCCGTCTGCATCGACAGTATAGTCCTCGCCCTCTACACCGTAGGACGTCCTCATATAGGATTCTTCCGTGAAAAATTCGTCCATCCAACGGCAAACCAACGCGCCGTTTTCACAGGTGTAGGACACAAACACGCTGTCCAGTGCAGCACATCCCACAGGGAGGTAGGAGTCTCTCATAACTATCTTATCGCCCTCGTTCACGACCGGGTCGGGAGCCCCCACGATCTCGAAATCCGGATCGGTGGCCTGATTCTTGAGATTTTCCACCTCGTCTGCGCTGCCGTACCATGCGCCCACATAAAGATCGGTCACTTTATTTTCACTGTTGACGTCTACCATGCCGGCCCAACCGTTCTGTATCCACTTTCTCATCATGACCACGTAGTTGTAAAACTCGTCACTCGTAGCGCCGTATGCCACGTCGCCGGTCTCCGGGTCACGGTATGTTTCATACTTAACGTTGTAGCAGGTAACGAAAACATCCGACGTGATGGTCGGTGCAGCACCCATGCTGCCCACTGCGATCGGGTACTGAATGCCCAGGCCCTGCTGGAAACCAGCCAGTACCTCTTCCCAGTCGGCTATGGTAACGGGAACATCCATCTGGAGCTCGTCAAGGTAGTCCTTGCGTATCACAAGACCGCCGGTACTCTTAGGCTGAAGATAATCGTCAAGATGATTGATCTTAGGTATCCACATAATGTTATTCTGCGCGGTGAGTATGATCTTGTCTATCTCAGCGTATGTCTCACGGAAACTGTTGAAGTTTTCCATTTGTACAGTGATGTAGTCCTCGCCGTTGTCATTATTGAGGCATCTGTATATCTCCTCCTCAATGACCGAGTCTATCGTGTTGCCCTCGTAATCCGGCGTATACCACGCGTGGGTCACCATGTCGCACATGTCACCGCCGGCCATGAGCATCATAAGCTCGCCTTTGTGATCGTTGGACGTGGGCTGCACAAACTCTATCTTGACATTGGTCTTCTTTTCCATGTCTTTCATAAAGGGATGCTCGTCAAGCGTTTTAAAATCACCCGTAAAGTATGTATCGTCATAGGCATACCACCAGGTAAGCGTGACGGATTCCTCCACCGGGAATTCTATGCGCTGGTCATTCGAGTAAATAACCTTCTTCGGCTGACACGATGTCATGAACGCCATGGACAGAACCATCGCCGCAACCGCGCCAACGCACAGGAACCTTTTCAGGTATTTCATGTTCTTCGCTCCTCCTTGTCAATATCGGTACTCTAAGATAATATAACGTTATACAGTCATTTTGTCAACATGAATTTTTTAAATTTTTGCTGTCAGATGATGCTTTTGACGGTTATGCACTATAATTATATGGTTTTTTTGTGGAAAATGCACAGAGCGCGGATGTTTTGAACATCCGCGCTCTGTTTTGTCCGCCGGTTCTCTCGGTGTTCCCGCGTCCTTATCCGACCTTGAGTTTCAAACGAAGCTTGTCGGCTATCATAGCGATAAATTCGCTGTTTGTCGGCTTGCCGCGGTTATTGTTCACCGTGTATCCGAAATATCTGTTGAGAGTATCTATATCGCCTCTGTCCCAAGCCACCTCAATTGAATGCCTTATGGCTCTTTCCACTCTGGACGCCGTCGTGTTGTAGCGCCTTGCCACCTCCGGATACAGCTTTTTTGTCACGGAATTGAGTATATCCACGTCGGTAACCGCCAGGAGTATCGATTCTCTGATATAATAGTATCCCTTTATATGAGCCGGCACGCCTATCTGATGGATTATTTCTGTAACCGCCATTTCAAGCTGTGGATCGAAGCTTATCCGGAAGCTGTCCTCTGTGTCCGTGTTCCTGCGCAGTCTGGTGGCAAGCGCCGAAAAGTCAAAAGGCTTGACGAGAAAATATGACGCTCCGGCTTCGGCCGCCTCCCTCTCCATAAACGGGTTGGATGCGTTCGTATACACGCATATGAGGGTGCTCAGTCCGGCTTTCCTCACGCGCTGCGTCACAACAATCCCGTCGGCAACGCTGAGATTCAGACTTATCAGCGCGGCGTCCGGTTTCTGCTCTATTATGGTTTCCGCCGCATGCTCGCCGTCGCGCGTTTCGGTTATGACATTAAAGCCCTCTTTCTGCAGCGCTTTGGCACAGATTTCGTTAAATTCCGGATTTTCATCAGCTATCAGCACGGTTACACGTTTTTCCATTTCATCCGACTCCTTAGTGTTTTTTGCAGAGGAATAATACCATAATTTGTCAATAGTTGCAATGGGGTTTTTGGGTTTTTTTTCCACTTTTTTTGTCGGACGGTGTCCCGGCTGGCGCTATGCGGCCTTTTTGAGCAGTAATTCCTCGTTTTCTGTCATATTTTCGGCAAAGATGCCGTAACCTCTCGTGGGGTCATTTACGAAAACATGCGTCACTGCTCCTACAAGCCTCCCGTTCTGGATTATGGGAGAGCCGCTCATCCCCTGCACTATTCCACCGGTGGTCTGCAGAAGTCTGCTGTCGGTAACTCTTATGACCATATTGCGGGTTTTATTGTTTGCGTTGTAGTTTACCTTCTCTATTTCCACAGTATATTCCTTTACACCTTCTCCGTCAACAGTTGCAAGTATTGTTGCTTCTCCTTCCTCTACCTCCTGCCTGTAGGCCACGGGAACAGCCTTGTTTGCAGCATTGTCCGGAAGCGCTGCCAGCGCACCGTATACTCCGGTTTCGGTATTTGCAAACAGTTCCCCTATGGCCTTATCGGTAAAATAGCCCTTTAACTCGCCGGGATATCCGGATGTCCCTTTTACCGCAGAGGCTATATCGGCATATACCGCTGCGCCCGAACCTATGGGGTATATCTCTCCGCAGTCGGAATCGGTTATACCGTGTCCGAGGCCGGCAAACGTCATGTTCTCAATGTCGATATAAGTCAGCGTTCCTATGCCGGCCACGCTGTCTCTCACCCACATTCCGGCTTTATAGCTGTTTGCCGTGAGCACCGGAGAAAGCTCCGCGGTATAAGTCTTTCCGTTGCGCTCAAAGGTGATTTTCAAAGATTTACCGCCACAGTCGGATATAGCCTTTGTCACCTCACTGTTTTGGGATACTCTTTGCCCGTCGATATGAGTTATCACGTCACCGTTCCTAAGCCCCGCGTTGTAGGCCGGCGAGGATTTGCCGTCCTCCGAAACTATTTCGGATATCCCCACCACCATGACTCCGTCGGAATAGAGTCTTATACCGAAGCTTTCTCCCGAGGGAATGACGTAGTTTCGGTCGGTGTATCTGACCGTAACGTTTTTCACCGGGATTATTCCCAGCACCGACACGCTGTATTCGGCTGAAGAATAGGTTCCCGACGCCTCGGCGGCGGCGTCGACGGGTTTTACGGTTATCCCGTTCGGGAAACCGGAAATCACAAAGTCTTGTCCTATCGCTGCGTTAAATTCATCCGGCAGTTTTGAATCAGCCATTGCAGCCGCCGTGAATGCGAACGAAGAAAAGCAAAACGCTGCTGCTGACAGCATTTTAACCGCGGCGGAAAGAATATTTCTCCCGCCGTGCAGAGCCTGTATTCCCGCTTTCCGTCTCATCCCCTCACCTCCGCAGACAAATAAAGATCTCCGGCTTCCGACCGTCCCTGCGGCGGTGCCGTTTCGCTTTCGCAATTCTTTATTTTTTTCAAGTTTTTTCCTCCCTTCGCGGAGTTTTGCTCCGCATGAATATAATTTGCAGACGGAAGAACAATATATATTGAAAAAACTTCAATATATAAAAAAATCTGACACGTTTAAACATGTCAGACACTTTGTGTGCTCGGAGCCGGGCCGTTTATATGTTCTGTCCCACGGCGTCTCTTGAATATTCGGTTATTTTTCCCATCATGCCGCCGAGAACCTTAGCGGCTTTTGCGTAATCCGTGTATTCCCGTCCTGTCATGTGGATGTCGCTTCCCAGATACATTGCCGCCCCGGAACCGAAAAGTTTAAGCATTTTTCGCTTCGTCGAGATTCCCGTTAACGCAGACGCATTTATCTGAAAAGGCAAACCCATATCCGTAAGCCCATCAAGGCTGTTTTTCGCGATATATCTGTCCGCGTGAGCAATGATCGGGTTAAGTCCGCGTGAATATTTTATCCTTTCAAGGGCGTTGTATACCCACGGCGTCCACACGTCCAGCGGCAGCTCCACGAGTATGTTCGAAGTCCCTCCCATACAGAGCTTTTCTATTCCGCTCATTTCATCTATTCCCACCTCAAGGGCAACCTCAGCACCCATGAAAATGCTTACCGGGGTTTCTCCGTTCACCGGCAGCAGCTTTTTCAATGCTTCGGCGCTCTCTTCACGTCTGTGCAAAAACTCATCAACCGTGTCCTTGTGCATATAGAAATGCGGCGTGGCAAGAATAGTGTCTACACCCGCCGACACCGCCATTTCAATCTGCCTCCGTGACGTTTCAAGCCCGTCGCTCCCGTGGTCCGCGCACGGCAGGATGTGCGCGTGCATATCTACATACAATCAGGTAACCTCCTCCCACCGGCTGCATTTTACCGTTACGAAGCCGGCTCAGGCCCGGCCCGTCATATGTCAATAATATGTCAACGCCGAGAAGTCCCGTACGTTATCTGTAATCACCGTATTCGTGATATCTGCCGTACCGGCGGTCACGGTCTGTGTCCACACTGTTCAGGACCGCGCCTATCACCTTTCCTCCGGCTGCGGTTATCGCCGCCTTTGCCGCGTTTATCTCGTCAGTTGTGGTGCGATTATACGATACCACCATAACGGCGCCGGCCACCTTCCCGCACAGCACCGCCGCATCGGTCACGACGCCCACAGGCGGCATGTCCACAAAAACATAATCAAATTCCCTGCCGGCTTCGGCAAGTATTTCCTCCATACATTTACTCGCCAGCAGCTCCGCCGGGTTAGGCGGAATCGTGCCGGAGGGCAGTATGAACATGTTACCGCAGGATATCTCGTATACGCACGACTCGTCGCACATACCGCTCAGCCTGTCCGACAGTCCCGGAACCGGAGCGATACCGAAAATTCTATGCAGACGCGGTTTTCTCATGTCGGCATCAATTACAAGCACCTTCATGCCGGCTTGTGCAAACGTCAATGCCATGTTCACGCATACAGTAGTCTTGCCTTCACTGGGATTTGCTCCCGTAAAAACAACTATGTTTCCGTTTCTTTCCTTTCTGTTTCCTCCCATTATGAACATGAGGTTAGTTCTGGCAGCTTTATAGGCCTCCGTTATGTTAAACGGAGTATTATCGTCTATTATGGCGTTTTCGACTTGTGCTGCCAACTTTTTCTCGCTGCGCTTCATTCGGTAATCCGTCTCCTTTCGGGTATCTGATGCCGGTTCCTTCCTTACTGCTGTTTTACCTTCGGTATAACGCCTATCAACGGTACATCCAGAGTATCTGACAACACGCCGGGATCTTTCACACGCTTGTCCAGCATCTCAAGGAGAATCAGCCCGACGCACGACAGCACCAGCGCAAGAAGCACCGCAACGGCAATGTTTCTGATCATGCTCGGCGACGAAGGCGAAGTGGGAAGAGACGCGTAATCGAGCACCTCAAACGATTTGATCTTCATTATATCTGCTATGACCGGTTCGGCTGACGCCACAAGCTGGTCGGCAATTATCTGGGCATCCTCCGGATCGGCGCATGTAATGCTTATCCTTACTACCTCGGTGCCGTTTATTGAGCCGGATGTTTTCATGGACTTTATCTCCGCCATACTGTAATCCTTGCTTGTACGGCCTTTTATTTTATAGCACACGTCGTTAAGAACCGTATCTGACTCCAGTATCACGTCATAGGTGTCCACAATGCTCCTGGCAAGATTAAGATTGGTCTGAGTTATGACACTGCTGTCGTCCAGCTTTATATACACGCTTGTATTCGAGGTATACATAGGCGTGAGAAAAAATTGTGTGACGATAACCGTCAAAACCGCAAAAGCCGCGACGGAAGCCACAACGATCTTCCAGCCCCGCGCGACCGCTCCCAAGATTTTTTTCAAGTCCATTTCCATCCCGAATATACCCCTTTCATAACACGGATTATTATAAGGTTTTAATTTCTTTTGTCAAGTACGGGCAATTAAAATCCTTACACCCGTATCCCGTTTTTCGGACGCGCGGACACGCCCTTGAAATTTGTGCGCGTGAGGTGTAAAATCAATCGGTAAATCATTCTCATGCAAAGGAGTCCACGGATGACACAGGAAGAATTGCTCGTCAAAATCAATGCCCTGGCGGCTAAAAAACGGCAGGGAACGGCGTCACCCGAAGAAGTGGAGAAGCTGAACGCTCTGAGAGGAGAATACCTCCGCGGGTTTCGTGCAATGCTGGACCAGACTTTGGAAAACACCGTAATACTGTATCCCGACGGAAGCAGAGAAAAGCTTTCCGACAGAAAAAAGAAACGCAAATAGCGTTTTTTGCAGGCTTGTCCGTGAGTGCTCAAAGGCGGTCTTTCGCGCGGGGCAACGATTTTCCGTGCACATGGAGCATTTCCCCGTTTCGGCGGTATACGGCTATCAGTAAGAAATTGCACAGACATACGGGCGTTCAGCTGCAAATACATCTCTGTCTTTGAGCTCGTAACGGGCGTCCGTCACGCCGTTTTCTTTTACCGGCAAACGCGGACCGGCTGAGCCATGCACGGATTCTAAAAACCCGGAAGGGGCCGTATCACGTCCCGTCCCGGGTTTTTTCCACACATTCCCGCCCGCCGAGTGTGTCCGCCGCCGCGCGGATATCGTCGGCTGTCACCGTACCTGTAACATACAGCAGCGTGCAGTATACCGATATGCCCAGAAACGCGCACACAACCGTGAGCAGGGTGGGAGGTTGAGTCCCTCCTGCCACGCAGAGCAATTTAGACATGAGCATCGACCCGCTTGCGCATGCCGCCGGGATAAGGACCCACCAGACGAGATTTATTCTCAGTCCCGTCACCTTCAGCAGTCTTCTCAGGGACAGAGTGGTGTTGAATACCTCGCTTATAAATATAACCGCCAAATATCCTCCTATACCGAATTTTGGTAACAACACAGCTACCAGCACCAGACTCAGAGCGGAATCGAAAACATTGTATCTGACATTGGCAAGCTGCTCGTTTATGCCTTTAAGCATACTGTCCACCGCTGTGTCCAAGTACATTACGACTACAAGCGGGGCAAGTATAAGCAGGTATCTTCCCACCGCTGCGGAATCGTATAACAGCATTCCTATTTCACCGGAAAACGCCGTAAGGACCGCCGCAGCTCCGAAGGAAAACAGCAGCGTTACCCGTATCACCCTTCCCGCCGCGTTGCGGATGCTCACCCTGTACCCCTGCTGATAATACCTGGCCATTTCAGGCATCAAGAGTCCCGAGAAGGAATTCAGAAACACCGCAGGGAACGAAAGTATGGGCATGGTCATTCCCTGTATCACCCCGTACGAGCCTAGTGCCTGCTCGTAGGAACCGCCGTATTTTTTAAGACCCGACGGTATGAGTATTTCCCTCAGGGTGGATAATCCCGAGCGCAGATACGAGCTGAGGGCTATGGGCACGGCTATCGAAAGCATGTGCGCCGTCTGTCCTCCGGAAGGCGGTTTTCCGGGAAACGCCGATGCGTTTGATTTTATGCAGGATATCCACATATAGAAGAACGAAATGGCCTCCGACAAAGTAATCCCGACAGACACCGCAGCGCATGCATATTCCACGCCCGGCGGAACAATGAGTTCAAGAAGCATAACGGCGGCTGTCATTCTCACCGTCTGTTCGAGGATGAGAGACAGTGCGTTCTTTCTCACCGCACGTTTTGCGGTGAAATATCCGTCGAACGCCGACGATACCGACAAAAACGGAAGCGATATCGCGAGTATTTTTATCGAGAGGCAGCATCTCGCGTCTCCCAGCACTTTGGAGCTTACATATTCCGCGGAAAGAAACATTGCGAAAGCCGCCGCGCCCGAAAATATGAGCGCGTACGCGGCACATTTCTTCACCGCAGACATGGCGCCCGCGCCGCTTCCTCTCGCAAATTCCTCTGCGGCCATACGGGTGGCGGCAAGGCCGATGCCTGAAAGCGAGAACGTAACCGCAAACCTGTAAACGGAGCTTATGAGAGAAAACAGTCCCATGCCCTCAGCCCCTATTTTTGAGGACATATACACGTTAAAGCCCATGCCGGCGGTCTGTATCAGAAGAGCCGCCGCGGACATCATTATACCGTTGCGTATCAGTTTTCCGGCCGTTGACAAATTTTATCCCTCCCGCCTCTGCACGTATAATGTATATGTGAGACGGTCGGGAAAATAGTCCCGCGGTTTTCTCGGGCAACGTCAAAGCCCGGGGTCGTGCTTCCGGTGCACACGACTCCGGGCTTTCACTTGCCGAGGTGCTGTCTGCTTTACTGATTGTTTATTTGCCTGTTTCTATTCCCCATATCTGCGAGGCGTACTCCTTTATTGACCTGTCCGCCGCAAATCTTCCGGACGCGGCGATGTTATTTATGCTCATTGAGGCAAAACGCCCGCTGTCACGGTATATTTCAGCCGACAGGTGCCTTGCGGCGCGGTAGCTGTCAAAATCGGCAAGAAGCATATAATAGTCGCCGTGCTTCAGCGTTCCCGCTATGTCGTAATATCTTACTCCGCAAAAGCCCGTTTCCAACATGTCTATGGCGCGTTTGATATCCGGATTTGAGTCGTATACCAGCTTCGGTTCGTACCCGAACGCTCTCTTTTGCTCAACTTCGTCCGCAGTAAGTCCGAAAATGATGATGTTTTCCGGTCCCACTGCCTCGTACATCTCCACGTTGGCTCCGTCCATAGTGCCGATGGTGACCGCCCCGTTTATCATGAGCTTCATGTTTCCGGTACCGGACGCCTCTGTTCCCGCAAGGGATATCTGTTCTGAAAAATCAGCCGCCGGCATGAGCTTTTCGGCAAGCGTCACATTGTAATCCTCAAGATATACCACCTTCATTTTCCCCGCAACCGCTGGATCGTTGTTTATCAGCTTGCCCAGGTTGCATATCATGCGGATGATATTTTTCGCCATTATATACCCCGGCGCCGCCTTGGCCGCGAAAATGTAGGTCCTGGGTACGAAATCCGCAGACGGGTTATCTTTCAAATGGAGGTACTCCGTGATTATCTGAAGCGCATTCAGGTGCTGCCGCTTATATTCATGGAGTCTCTTTACCTGTACGTCAAAAACAGATTCAGGGTCTATCTCTATCCCCTGGGTCTTTTTGATATAGTCCGAAAAGCTGCGCTTATTTTCCTGCTTTATTTCAATTATGCGCTTTCTGGCCGAAGGATCCTTGGCGTATTTTTTCAACTTGCTCAGCTGTGACGCGTCAAGCACGAAGCCGTCTCCGATGAGCTCTTCTAAATACCCGGTCAGGAGAGGGTTGCTCTGGCAGAGCCACCTTCTGTGAGCTATCCCGTTGGTGACGTTTTTGAACTTCTCCGGCTTCCAGAGATAAAAGTCGGAAAATATCCTGTCCTTCAGTATCTTCGAGTGAAGCTCGGACACCCCGTTCACGCTGTGGCACGCGCAGGCGCAGAGATTCGCCATACGCACCGCCCCGTTATTGATAACGGACATATAGTTTATTTTCCCCCAGTCGCCGGGGAATCTTGCGCAAAGCTCCTCCCTGAACCGCTTGTTTATTTCCTGCGTTATCTGATACACTCTCGGAAGAAGCCTTCCGAAAAGGCTCTCAGACCAGCATTCCAGTGCCTCGGGCATGACGGTATGGTTGGTGTACGCCACCGTGCGGCACACTATGTCCCAGGCTTTGTCCCATGTATATCCGCAGTCATCAAGAAGTATTCGCATCAGTTCGGGAATGACCAGAGCCGGGTGAGTGTCGTTGACGTGTATCGCTACCTTTTCGGGCATGTTGTCCAGCGTCTTATATTGAGCAAGGTGAGTTTCCACAATGTCCTGTACGGCAGACGATACGAGAAAATACTGCTGCCGCAGGCGCAGGCTCTTTCCCTCCGCGTGATTGTCCGCCGGGTACAGCACCTTTGATATGCTTTCCGCCATAGCTGACTGCTCGGAGGCTCTCAGGTAATCCCCCGTATTGAAAAGCTGCATGTCCAGCGACGATTTTTTCGCACTCCACAGACGAAGGATATTTACCGCTTCTCCTCCCTTGCCGCTTACGCACAGATCGTACGGCACGGCTTGGACGGTGTTCGTGTTCTCCACCTTGACAAAGTGGAAACCTGTTTCGTCCCACCAGTCGTAAACCTGTCCCTCAAAGCTGACGGTCTTTGTAAGGTCCGGGCGCGGGCGGAGCCAGCATTCCCCTCCGGGGAGCCAGAAATCAGGCAGTTCCGTCTGCCACCCGTCTATAAGCTTCTGCTTGAATATCCCGTATTCGTATAAAATGCAGTAACCCATCGCGGGGATCGACAGGCTTGTAAGCGAATCCATGAAGCACGCGGCAAGTCGTCCAAGTCCGCCGTTGCCAAGACCCGCGTCCGGCTCAAGTCTGTACAGACGTTCGAGCTTTGTTCCGAATTCCCGCGCTATTTCTTCGGCAGCTTCGGTTAGGCCGAGGTTGTACAGGTTGTTTTTAAGAGATCTGCCCATAAGAAATTCCATGGACATATAGTATACCTGTTTGCCCTGCTTTTTCCTGTTCTCTTCCTCAAATGCCCTGCGCATGTTGAGCATATGGTCCCTCAGCGTGAGGGCAAGGGCATTGTAAAGCTGTTCCTCGGTAGCATCCTCCGGGCTCACTCCGAAATGCGTGGAGAGTCTGGCGATAACCTTTTTCTTGAGTTCCGCCTTAGTCATTTTCTCCGTCAAATACATCATCCTTTCAATCGTGCTGCACAAAAGCTAACGCGGGCGCCCCGCCGCGTCTCAGGCGAATCGGGCCGCCCGCACGTTCA
>CASDVX010000032.1 GCA_949284545.1 uncultured Eubacteriales bacterium | reverse complement strand
AAGATGATCGGCAGAGCGGTGAGCGCCGTCACGGCGGCTGTTCTGTGTGCCGGCATGGTGTCCGGTATGATGTTTTCCTCCTTTGCGGCTGAGGAAGGCGATTTGTCGCTGTACGCGTCTACCGACTATGCAAACCGTACGGATCTTTTTGACGAGCTCATGGCCGCAAACGAGGGCAACAGCACAGTGACTGTACCGTACCCCGAGCAGTACGTTGAGGGTGTCACTGAGCGCGTGAAATACATTGTAAACGGTCAGGTCATAGCTGAAAAGTATTCCGACAGGACATTTGTGATGCAGTTCTGCGGCGTTGACCTGACGTTTGACGGGAGCTTCCTGGCGAAGATAGGCGGCGAGCGCATCGAGATACAGATAGAGAAGACCGAGCCCATCATACTTCAGTACACCTGCCCCAAGTGCGAAAGCACCGCAAAGCCCGAAGGCGGGACTTATACCGCTTATGAGGGCACGCTTGACAAGTTCCAGTCTGCCGGCGACGATAAGTACATATGCCCGCGCTGCTCAAGCGAGTTTTCGCTTTCCGAGTGCGGCGACCCGGTGCATATGGAAGTGGTCAAGGGCGGAATCCAGATCATTGAGGATGACAAGCACCCGGTAGTCGGCGGCTATGTATATGAGCTCAACGTATATTCTGACAACAGGGCCATTGAGGATTACGGCACCGATGACAGCGGCGTGAAGGCTACCATCAAGTTGGGGACCGAGGCTATCGCCGCAGCCAAGAATGAGGACAGCTCCGTCAAGTTCAACGTATACGCTTATCTCGGACAGAGCAAGGTATACGAAAACATGGCAGGTACTGTAGACGAGTCCAACGGCACGGCTCAGTTCAGAGTTGTTGACAGAGGCTGGTTCTTCCTCGCGGCGGATAAGCCGGGAGACGTGGTGCTCAGCCAGGGACAGATGCTTACGAAAGCGTTGCCCTTCATCATAATCGGCGCAGTGGTTGTTATCGCTATAGTGGTGGTAGTGATTGTTCTTGTGACAAAATCTTCCAAGAAGAAGGCTGCCGCTCAGTAATATCGTTCAGACATTGCGGATACAGAAAGCCCCGCGGGTACGTGCGTACCTGCGGGGCTCTTTATATGTCTACGGCACAGCCGCGTTCGGTGCCGCCGATACCGTTTTGACGCGCAACTAAATGTGTATGCCGGATTTCACGAAACAGCGGCGCGGTAACCGCCGTGACCATGCTTGCACATAGCAGCATATCACGTACATTAACCGTATTAACGTGGGGTCTCGAAAGGTTTTGTCCTGCCGGCTGCTTTGCGGGTGGCCCTATCGTCCTTCACGGCCTTTCTGACCGCTGCAAAAGCCGCCTTTTCCCCGCTCTCCGCGAGAAGGGACAACCAAGATTCCAGCAGCGCGGCGGTATCCGGGTGCATGCAGCTTGCCGCATTGCCGCTTCGGTAATAGTCCAAAGAGCTGGAATCTTTGTAAAGACTGCCGAGATAAATTTTACTTGCGGCGACTCTGTCGCAGAACATCTCCGCCGCGTATCTTACCGGCATACGCACAGGAGCGTATTTATTGGTGACCGGGTCCACATCCGTCCAATACTCAAAATGATGCTTGTTTCGCCCTTTGTGGTGCATCCATGCAGATGAGTATCCGTACACCTCGCGTTCACGGGCATTGGGGCTTCTGTTGCCCTGAAAATAGCGTACACCCGGCACAAATTCCGGCGGAGAAAATTTTGAAAGGTCATGTATCAGACCCTGACGGAGGATACCGGCTTTGCGGCAGTGGGATATAACCCTGTGCCTGTGCCGGATAACCGTGCAAAAATGGCGTATGAGATTCATAGGAGAGTTCATCCCTTTTCTGTGAATGCGGGCGGGCCGAATAAAGATATGCGGCGCAGCGAGGGGAGTACGGGCGGGGAGAAACGGAACTTACTCATGGTAAGAGGCATTTCGATTCCCGTTCGCCGCCTACGCAGCATTATACCACCGAGGAGCTTGCGGGTCAAGCAAAGCAAGGCCATAGTCAAAGGAATAAAATAACATTTATAGAATAATGTTGCATTTTAAAAGCGTGGGACAAGTTGACACGACGACCTATCTGTGATAAACTTGACAAAAAAGTGTGTCGAGAGTGGGAGCCATGAATTATATATTCCATAAAGGAAGCGCGCTGTCGAGGCGGGTAGTGCTGGCGTTGCTTGATACGTGCTGTTTTGCGGCAGCGGCCGCGGTGCGTTACCTGCTGGAGATTTTGTGCGGGGTTGATATAGCGGTATCCGTGGCGAAGACGGCAGGCTCTCTGGCAATACTCTTCGTATGTATGTTGCTGGGCAGGCTTGCCGCCAGGACGTATTTCTGCGTATGGAGATATGCCGGGTCCAGGCAATATCTGAAATTTATGGCTGTGGACGCTGCAAGTATGATCGCAGGATCCGCAGTCGTGTTCTTTGTTTTCGGAAACGCCGGCCTCAGCCTTTGGCAAAGCATTTCCGTTGGCCTGATGTCGTCCATGATAAGCCTTTCCGGGCGTCTCCTGTACCAGTATATCTACAGAGTATCTGACGACAGCAGGGATGTATCTGCTGACGAGGACCGTGCAGATAGGATCAAGGTGGCTATAATAGGCGCAGGTAGGGTCGGATGCCTTCTTGCAGAGGAGCTGACTTTAAACAAATCGTCCAACTATATGCCGATATGTTTTGTGGATACGGATGCCACGAAGATAGGAAGCAGAGTAGGGGGGCTTCCGGTATATGCAGAAGGACCGGATGTTCTTAATAGGCTGATAAAAAGCGGAGTGCAGGAGGTGTTCATAGCGCTTCCAAAACTGGACGGAGAAAAGCTGCGGGATACCATGGATTTTTACGGCCGGACAGGCTGTCGGATAAAGGTCTATGCACTTCCTTCTGATACCGTAGACAGCTCCGAAAGCGGCAGACGCGTGATACGCGACATACGTATCGAGGATCTTCTTTTCCGCAAGAGCCACGAGGACGAGTGCGCCCAAATGGGCGAGTTTTACCGCGGTAAAACGGTGCTTATCACCGGCGGAGGCGGCTCCATAGGCGGAGAGCTTTGCCGGCAGCTTGTAAAACGCGGCGTGGGCAGACTCGTTATTTTCGATATATACGAAAACAACGCCTACGACATCCAGCAGGAACTGAAAACCGTGCATGAAAATGCAGATATTCGTGTTGAGATAGGCTCTGTCAGGGATATTAAACGGCTGGAAACAGTGTTTGCGAAATATCGTCCGCAGATAGTGTTCCATGCAGCGGCTCACAAGCATGTTCCGCTTATGGAATACAGCGCCACGGAAGCGGTCAAAAACAATGTGTTCGGCACGCTGAATACCGTCTTGGTGTCGGAAAAGCACGGCGTGGAGAAATTCATAATGATATCCACGGACAAAGCGGTAAATCCCACCAGTATAATGGGCGCCACCAAACGCATATGCGAGATGATAGTACAGAGCAGTGGGCGCTGCGGTACCGTGTTTTCCAGCGTAAGATTTGGCAATGTGCTCGGATCCAACGGGTCTGTGATTCCGATTTTCAAGAGACAGATAGAGGCAGGCGGACCGGTGACCATAACGGATAAGCGGATAATACGCTACTTTATGACCATACCCGAGGCCGCTCAGCTGGTCATGACCGCCGGAGCCATGGCAAAAGACGGAGAACTGTTTGTTCTCGATATGGGGAAGCCTATAAGAATACTTGAGCTTGCGGAAAATATGATAAGGCTGTACGGATATCGCCCGTATGAAGATATAGACATTGTCGAAGTAGGTCTCAGACCGGGAGAAAAGCTGTACGAAGAGCTTTTGATGAAAAACGAAAGACTTACCAAGACGGAAAACGATATGATATTCATCGAAAAGGACACACCGCAGGACATATCAACCATTGAAGAAAAACTGAGCGCCCTTGCTTCCGCAGTGGATGCTGCGGAGGAGAGCGGGGATATGTCTGTGGTGAAGGCTGCCGTCAGGGCCGCCGTTCCCACCTTCTGCGATGCGGAGGAGATAAACGCCTGCGCATCGGACGCCCAGGAAATGAAGGACGCGATGACGGTGTGAGGGCTTCCGCATGTCTGTCGTGTTTGCCGCCTCATGGCGAGTACACGCGGTGAACGCATAAAAATAAAGCCGCCTGCAGTAACTGCTGCAGGCGGCTTTATGCTTTTACAGAAAGGCCGGGCGGTCACGCAAAATTGGAAAGATACGCGGTGCTGAGCATGAACCTGTCCCCTTCGGTCATGTAGATCTTCACGGTATGTTTCCCGGGCAGCTTTTCCATGCAGAAGCTTTCCACAAAATTATAGTAGAACCCGTGATTGCATATGGTTTTGGCATTCTCCTCGTCGTCGTCCGCGACTATGCGGATTGTGGCGTTGTGCTTATCGCTCTGCTCGTACTTGATAAGTATATAGGAGCAGTCAGCGGTGATGACCAGCGGCTCACCGCCTGCCCTTTCGCACACGGTGTTGGACCCATCTGCGTGCCAATCTCCCATTTTTATCCCGGGAATATCCTTGACATCCACCGCGCGGCAGTCCACAAGGCCGGCGTTTGTGAGCTTAGAGGGCAGCGGAGGGATCTCGTCGGGTATTTCCGCAAGATTCGCCTCTACGTCCGCCAGCTTCATGGTGATAAGGTTTGCAACGACCTTAAAGCCGGCGTCGGTGGGATGAACACCGTCAATGAAATACGGCGCAGTGTCCTTCTCCCACTGGATGAACGGTATCAACGAAAGAAGAGGAACGTTATAGTGGCTGCATATCTCGCTGTGGATACGCTCGGAGGAATGCTGATCCCTGTTGCACATGGCCATATGGATGACGGCGGGACGGCACGGGGCGGAGAGCAGGCGTATTATCAGGCTCTCATAAGCCTCCTTGTCCAGGTCATTGTCCCCGTCATTCACCGAAAATTCCACGATCACCAAATCCGGTTCATGCCTGAGCACGTCCCTTTCAACACGTTCGACGCCTATCACGCTTCCCGTGCCGTTTGAACCGGCGTTTATTGAATTGACCTTTACGTTCCAGCGACGTGAGATCCAGTCTCCCACCAGGGAATAATAGGCGTTGTCAAAGGAACTTGCCGATTCGCCCCGCGTGACCGATCCGCCTATGGCTACCACGGTCACATCCTTGCCGTCGAGGCACTTCGAAACAAAGGCTTTCAGCCTGGAGCAGTCGCCCTCTATTTTCACTGAGGCGGGGTAATAGGGAATGCTGAGCTTCTGACCGTCGTCGTATTTGCCGGGATATTTCATATTCGCACCAGCCCTTCGGTTAATTCTTCCGACAGATTATACCACTCCGCGGCGAAAATCACAATAGTCGCAGCGACTTTGCTTCACAAATAATTGTTGACACAAGACGGAGCAGCGGATAAAATAACCATATCTCATAAGAGCGCCGCCGCGCGAACAGAGCGGAGGCAAAGACCGCAATATGAAAGGAATGTGTGCAGCATGATAGATATAAGAAACGGTCCGGACAGAGTGCTGGTGTATACCGACGGGTGGCACGCCGCGTCCGCCGCGGGAAACGAATACGTTTTCAAAAACGTCAAGGTCAGGCTTTGCGAAAGCAGCCGCGGGGTAAACGTAGAGCTTGAGTCCGCAGGGGAAATAATGGGCATATGCCTGAAATACCGGGGGAAATTTGCCGAAAACACCCGCGTGCTGGGCGACCATTGGGAGCGCGCTTACGCCGACCTCGGTTTTGACTCCTTAAGACCTGAAAAAGCACTGCCGTGGTATTTTATCGCGTACGACGGCAAAAAAGCCGATTGTTACGGGGTGAAGACCGGGCCCAACGCATTCTGCGCGTTTTTTGCGTACGCAGAGGGTTTTGATCTGGTTTGCGACGTGAGAAACGGCGGCGGACCAGTGCTTTTGGGGGACAGAACACTTACTGTATGTACGCTGATATCCCGCGAGGGAAAAGAGGCTGAAAGCGCCTTTGAGGCAGGGCGGGCGTTCTGCCGCATGATGTGCGACGCTCCGAGACTCCCGGCGAAACCGGTCTACGGTTCAAACAACTGGTATTACGCCTACGGCAATTCCAGCCACAGCGATATAGTAGGGGATACCGAGCTTCTGGCGGAGCTTACTAAAGGGCTTGAGAACAGGCCGTATATGGTAATAGACGACGGGTGGCAGGTCCGCCACGATCCGGCATATTGTGGGTATAACGGGGGCCCGTGGAACTGCGGGAACGAAAAATTCCCGGACATGGCGGGGCTTGCGGCAGAAATAGCGTCGAGGGACATTATTCCCGGGATATGGATGAGACCGTTGTTTTACAGGGGAAAGGAGTACGAGTCACTTGGACTTTCTCGTTGTAAAGACTCGCTTGATCCCACGCTTCCTGCAGCGCAGGAAATCATACGCGGCGACGTGTCAAGGATAGCGGGATGGGGATACAGACTGATAAAGCATGATTTCACAACGGTTGACATAACGGGCAGGTGGGGCCCGCACATGACCTACGGAAGCATTACTGACGGAGGATGGAATTTTGCGGACAGGAGCCGCACCACCGCTGAAATAGTTCTGGATCTGTACCGCCTGATACGTGAGGCGGCGGGAGACGCGTACATTATAGGCTGCAACACGTTTTCGCATCTGTCCGCAGGGATATTTGAAATACAGAGGACGGGGGACGACACCAGCGGAACCGACTGGAGACGCACCAGACGATACGGTGTGAATACGGCGGCGTTCAGATCCATACAGCACGGGGCGTTTTACGCCGCGGACGCGGACTGCGTGGGGATAACGGACAAAATCCCGTGGGAGATGAACCGGCAGTGGCTGGAGCTTCTGGCGAACAGCGGTACGCCTCTGTTTGTTTCGGCGGATCCCAGAGCCATGACCCCGGAGATCAAAGAAGATATCCGAAGGGCGTTTGCACTGGCAAGCAGGGAGATGCCTCTTGCCGAGCCGCTTGACTGGACGTATAACGACTGCCCGTCCCGCTGGCGCACGGGCGATACGGAGCGCGTTTTCAAGTGGCAGCAGCCCGATAAGAACGAGCTGGATTTCTGAGAAGCGAACACAAAAACCCCGCGGCGCCCGGTTTTGCCGGCACGTCCGCGAGGTTTGAGCACGGATGAAATATGAAACAAACCCGTGAGGTACAGCCTCACGGGTTTGTTTTGCGGATTATATAGCTCTGGTTACCTTTCCGGTACGCAGACAACGGGTGCAGGCGTAAACATGCTTGGGAGTGCCGTTGACCACTGCCTTTACACGTTTAACATTGGGCTTCCAGGTCCTGTTGGCACGCCTGTGCGAATGGGAAACCTTAATACCGAACGTAACACCCTTACCGCAGAAATCGCATTTCGCCATACTCTGCACCTCCTTATTCACATAAAATCACACCTTACACAAAAGGCGCTTGCTTATTGTATCAAAAAAAGCGGCCGATTGCAAGAACTTTTTTCAAAAAAATCCACTAAATTTGACGGTCAAGGGAAACGGGTTTGTTGAAAAGTACACAAAAAAGTGCTAAAATTCTGTGGTTACGAGAGCACGGCGTGTTAAAATGCCAAATATACTCTCCGGCGGATAAGGAACACAGTTGGGGAAAGGGACGTGATGATATGCCTATGGGAGGACCGGGATTCGGGCCGCCGGGGAGCGATGTGAACGAAAAGCTGAAGGAACCGCGGCCGAAAAGCCTGAGGGAAGTGCCTTCGTATGTGAAACACGTCTCGGCGAAAACAGCTCAAAGGCTCTTCTACATATTCATGCTGGTGTGGGAAGCAAAGCCGTCCCTGCTGATAATGATGTGCTTCATGACGGTATTTAACGGCGTCATGCCGGTGGTACAGGCGCTTGTGGGAGGAGAACTTTTAAACGGCCTTGCCCAGGCGCTGACGATGAGGGCTGACGGAGAGACCGCTCCACTATCCGTGATAACGCTCCCTCTGGCAGCCATGCTGGCGTGTCAGGTGCTCCGCAGCGTGGCAAACAGCGTGAGCAATATGGTGACGAGGATATCCGGCGAATACGTCACCAATCATATCAAGCTTAAGATAATGAATAAAGCCAAGGACATAGACCTGGCGTCCTTCGATATCCCGGACTTTTATGAAAGGCTTGAAAACGCCAACCGCGAAGCGGGGATGCGCCCCGTGACGGTGCTTAATTCCGCCTTTTCCATAGTGAGCACGCTGATATCCGTGGTGAGCTTCATAGCCGTGCTGTGCAGGATAAACGCATGGGCGCCCGCCGTGGTGATAGTGATAAGCATACCGTCCGCGCTGATAAATTTCCATTACCGCAGGAAAAATTTCGCGTATATGCGCAGAAGGAGCCGCGACCGCCGGGAAATGACGTACTGCTCGGATATGCTGGTGAACAAGGACGCGGTGAAGGAAATACGTCTGTTCGGGCTTTCAGGCGTGTTTATCGACAAATACAAGTCCGTGTTCAAAAGATATTTCGAGGGGATAAAGAAGCTCATAAAGCACGAGGGCGCGTGGAACATATCCCTGTCCGCCGTGACCGCGGCCGTAAACTTTCTGCTCCTCCTCTATTTCGCAAACGGTGTGAGGACGGGACTGATAACCGAGATAGGCGACTATTCGGTGTATTCCGGCGCGCTGGATTCAATCGCCTCAGGCATGGCAGCGCTCATATCCACCACCGCTACCATATACGAGGGCACTCTGTTTATCGACAATATGATCCTGTTCATGCAGGAAAAGAAGAGCATAGTTCCGGTTAAGGAGCCGCCTGTCCCCGTAAAGCGCCACGCCCCTCATAGGATAAGGTTTGAAAATGTGAGCTTTTCATATCCGGGAACGAAGAGGAAGGTGTTAGACGGTATAAACGTCACCATAGAACCGGGCTCCACCGTGGTTCTCGTGGGACTTAACGGCGCGGGTAAAAACACGTTCATAAAGCTGCTGACACGGCTTTATGACCCGACCGAAGGCGTGATAACCCTCGACGGCACGGACATACGTGAATACGATCCGGAGGAGCTTTACAGAATATTCGGCGCAATATTCCAGGATTTCACCAAATACGCCTTCACCGTAAGAGAAAACATAACCATAGGGGATGTGTCGTCGCCGCCGGATCCTGAAAGAGTGTCCGAAGCCGCGGAAAAGTCCGGCGCCGACGGCTTTATATCCGCGCTTCCCGGAGGCTACGAGACCCCGCTGATGAGGTATTTCGACCAGAACGGGATAGAGCTTTCCATTGGTCAGTGGCAGAAGCTTTCCATTGCTCGGGCGTTTTATTCCGACAGCGACATAATGATACTTGACGAGCCTACCGCCTCCCTTGACCCCATGGCCGAGCAGGAAATATTCAATCTTTTCGACAGCCTGCGCGGCGGCAAGACCGCCATATTCGTTTCCCACAGACTGTCGGGCGCAACGTCCGCCGATAAGATACTTGTGATGAAGGACGGGAGGATAGCCGAAGAGGGGACGCATGAGGAGCTCATGAAACTCAGAGGCGAATATCACAGGCTCTTTACCGTACAGGCGGAAAGGTACAGAGAGGGCGCCGCGCCCGGTGAGATCTCCCGGGAAGATGCCGCGGAAGAGACCGGAGGGCCTGATAGGGACTCAGGAGCCGCCCCCGGAGGTCCGCGTCACGGAGATAACAAAACCGGCCGCAGGGAGGAAGCCCGCCCGCTCAGACCGGACGGGACGCCTTTCAGAGCCCCCTTCGGCGTGGTGAGGGACGGCGAGGAGGAAAACGCAGGAGACAACGCGGAGCCGCAGGAGAAAAACGAAAACGAGTTTCGCCCGCCGTTCGGCGTGATGCCGGGCAGATGACCCGCCGTCAAAGCACGGGGAAAACCGGCGAACGCCGGCGATGTGAGCGTCCGCGTCTGCGCCGTAAGGTGAAATAGATGCGGCCATACGGAATCCTTCCGCTGCCCGCGGGATCGCTTCCGAGGCTGAAAGCAAAGAGTAAAAGAAAAAGGCTTCTCATTTAAAGGAGAAGCCTTTTTTGTTCGGATACGGGCCGAGAAACAGAGCTCACTTGGAGTTGCGGTACTGTATGATCTTGTAAACAAGCAGGCACAGGCACCCAAAAAGAAGCACGCCGCACACGGTCCATATGATAGCGTCCAGATGAAGCCCGGCCATATCGTCATGCCCGGCGGCATAGTTTACAATGACGTTTACGGACGTGGTACCCTCCGTATCGGGAACCGTTTCGTTGTCGCTGCTCACATCGGGGGTCTCGGATTCCACGGGGAGCGCTTCGGAAACGTCGCCGGTGTCGGACTCGATGCCGGAAACGTCGCCGGAAACCACATCCGAAACCACGGCGCTCGTATCACCGGCACCGGATGCCACCTCGGATGTAAGCGCAAAGGAAGAAAGCATACAGCACGAAACGCAGACAATCGCGGCTGCGACCGCAAGGATTTTCTTCATAATACAACAGTTCCTTTCCTGAACGGCAAATCAAACCACAAACGGGCGGACACCGCACCCTGTCTAACAATATAAAGCAAAACCGTAAATTTGTCAATACAAAGTTCCGGCTTCGCACCGCTGATTCGGGAAAAACTCAGGGACGGCATGCAAAAGCTCGGACGTTTACATGCTTTCGTGAAACGTGCGCTTGATGACCTCGCACTGCTGCTCCCTGCTCAGCCTGTTAAAGTTTACCGCATATCCGGACACCCTGACCGTCAGGGTAGGATACTTTTCCGGATGCTCCATGGCGTCTTCGAGAAGCTCCCTGTTCATCACGTTGACGTTCAGATGATGCGCTCCCTGAGAGAAATATCCGTCGAGTATGGATACAAGGTTTGACACCCTTTCGACGCCGCTCTTTCCCAGCGCCGCCGGAACAATGGAAAAGGTGTTGGACACGCCGTCCTGGCACACCGCCCGGTATGGTATTTTCGCCACAGAATTGAGCGAAGCGAGAGCGCCGTTTTTGTCCCTGCCGTGCATGGGATTGGCTCCCGGGGCGAACGGCTCTCCGGCCTTGCGCCCGTCCGGAGTGGAGCCGGTTTTCTTACCGTACATTACGTTGCTCGTGATGGTGAGCGCCGACAGGGTGTGTATCGCTCCCCGGTACATGGGATGCTTTTTAAGCTCGGCGGAGAAGAAGGAGACTATCTCAACGGCTATATCGTCCACAAGGTCGTTATCGTTGCCGTACCTGGGGAAATCCCCCTCCACGGAAAAGTCCACCGCAATGCCGTTTTCGTCGCGTATGGGACGGACTTTGGCAAATTTAACTGCGGAAAGGGAATCCGCCGCTATGGAAAGCCCCGCCACGCCGAAAGCCGCAAGCCGTTCCACCAGAGTGTCGTGAAGCGCCATCTGGCTGCTTTCGTAGGCGTACTTGTCGTGCATGTAGTGGATTATATTGATGGTGTCCACATAAAGCTCCGCCACATATGACAGGACCTTTTTGTAATTCGTAAGCACCTTGGCGTAATCGAGTATCTCATCGGTATCCGGCTGAATATCCGGCACGACCCTGATGCCCTTTTTCTCGTCCACGCCGCCGTTTATCGCGTAGAGAAGGCTTTTTGCTAGATTCGCCCGCGCGCCGAAAAACTGCATCTGCTTGCCGACCGTCATGGCGGACACACAGCAGGCTATGCAGTAGTCGTCCCCGTAAAGAGGACGCATGAGATCGTCGTTCTCATACTGGATGGAGTCGGTATCTATGCTCATTTCGGCGCAGTACCGCTTGAACCCTTCGGGCAGAGCTCCGCTCCACAGCACAGTGAGATTGGGTTCCGGAGCGGTGCCGAGATTTGTGAGGGTATGCAGGAACCTGAATGAGGTCCTGGTCACGAGAGTGCGCCCGTCCACGCCCATGCCGCCGACGGATTCCGTAACCCAGGTGGGATCTCCGCCGAACAGCTCGTTATATTCCGGGGTGCGGAGATGGCGTACCAGCCGAAGCTTTATGACAAACTGGTCTATAAGCTCCTGAGCGCCCTGCTCGTCCAAAATACCCAGCTCCATGTCCCGCTTTATGTAAATATCCAGGAAGGTGGAAGTCCTTCCCAGGGACGTTGCGGCGCCGTTATTTTCCTTGATGCCGGCGAGATAGGCCATATAAAGGTTCTGCACTGCCTCTCTGGCGTTTTCCGCCGGACGGGAGATGTCGCAGCCGTAGGAAGCCGCCATTTGACGCATTTCCTCGAGGGCGCGTATCTGCATCTGTACTTCCTCGCGCAGCCTTATGCGCTCATCGGTCATGGGGCCGTCTATCATGTCCAGATCCTTTTTCTTTTCCTCAATCAGGAAATCCGTTCCGTAGAGGGGAACGCGCCTGTAATCGCCCACGATACGTCCGCGGCCGTAGGCGTCGGGCAGGCCGGTGAGCAGCCCGGCCGTGCGGGCAAGGCGCGTGCGCTTGGGGTACGCGTCGAACACGCCGTCGTTATGGGTCTTGCGGTAAAGCCGGAAATGCTTCTCAATGTCGGGATTGAGCCTGTACCCGTACTGCTCCAGCGCCGAAACAGCCGTCCTCATACCCCCGAAGGGATTGACGATACGCTTGAGCGGCGCGTCCGTCTGCAGCCCGACTATAACCTCGTTGTCCCTGTCGATATACCCGGGCGCAAAGTTGTTTATACCGGATACGGCGTTTGTTTCCACGTCGATTATCCCTTTTTTGATCTCCTCGGTGATAAGCGCGCTTGCTTTTGCCCAAACCGCGTCTGTCCTGGCGGTTGTCCCGGCGAGGAAGCTGCCGTCTCCGGAATAGGGAGTGTAATTTTTCTGGATGAAGTTGCGGACGTTTACCAGATGCCGCCACTCACCAGTGCGAAAACCTCTCCAAGCGCTGCAGTTTACGTCAATGCTCATACTCTGTTGCTCCTTTCACGGTCTGTCCAACGCCGCCGTGTATTTACGGACGGCAAAGTCTGCTGAGACGAAGGTTCCATTTTTCCGTAAGCGCCGCGTCCATGGGCGGCACGCCCTCCAAAGGGTACGGGATACCCATGCTCCGGTACTTGTGCACGCCGAGAACATGGTAAGGAAGCAGCTCCACACGACGCAGGTTCGGTATGCTCCTCAGGTATTCCTCAAGCCCCTCCAGATGCCGTTCCCCGTCGGTTATGCCGGGAACCGCCACGTGGCGCACCCAAAGGGGCTTGCCCATGCTGACGGCGGCGGACAGAAAAGCGTCGGCCTCGGCCTTTGACCTGCCTGTTATGTGCCGGTACCCTTCCTCGGTGTAATGTTTCACGTCGAAAATCACCAAATCGGTAACGGACAGCACCCGGCGGGGATCCCCTCCGCCAACGCCGGCGGTGTCAAGACAGGTATTTATGCCCGCGTCCCGGCACAGGGACATGGTCTCGGCCACGAAATCGCTCTGCAGCAGCGGCTCGCCCCCGGAAAAAGTCACGCCGCCGCCGTTTTTGAAATATGGGACGAAGCGGGATATTTTTTCAAAAAGCTCACCGGGGCTCATCACCGCCGCGCGGGGAGAGTTTATCTCCCACGTGTCCGGGTTGTGGCAGTATACGCACCGCATTCCGCACCCCTGCAAGAAAACCACCGTGCGTATCCCCGGCCCGTCCACAAGCCCCATCGATTCAACGGAATGCACGTACCCGTTCATCAGCCGTCACCCCCCGCAGAAAACAAAAAAACCGACAGTCTGAGCCAGCTTGCTGCCCAGACGGTCGGCCGAAAATATCATACTCCACGTGGTTAATCCACAATATCCGTCAGTCATATGACGCGGCTATTGTAGCAAACCTGAGAAGCTTTGTCAACGAAGAAATTGTAAATATAAAACCCTGCGACGAGGTCAATGCGGCACATTAGTTAAATATATCATCGCAATATTATTGCATATTGCCCGGCAGCCGGCCGCAACCGCGGCGAAGCGGTTGCGGCGCAGCCCGGGAAGCGTCACCGAAAGGCGGCGTGCGCTCCCGCTGCCGCCGCCTCTTCTGCCTATTTTTTCAAACTGTTTTTATATCTCCGATAATCTATACTAAACCAGGTGAACATGACCGCATACAATATCAATATCACGGCAAATATCGCGGCGATTACGTAACGTCCTCTCATTATGCCGAATACGAGCTGAGGGATTATCACGATAAAAAGCATAAGCAAAAGCGGCAGCAGCCTGCCCTTGAAAACCCGCGACATCATCTGCAGCCTCGATTCGTCATCGCAGAAAATATCGTCGCTGCCGCTGCTGTCGTCCGCGGCCTTCCGGAAATAGCTGTAGCCCACATAATCCTGCACATATTCCCAGCCGCAATCATTGAACATCCGGACATATTCGTCCTTGTGCCGGATCCCGTCGCTGTTGTAATCGAGCTTGTAGATTACGTCCTGCGGCTCGCATTGTTCAAAGTGATATATGCAGAGCCCCGATATCCTGACAAGCTTCCAGCCGGAGCGGTGCATGGAGCGCAGATATTCTTCCTCCTCCCTGTACTGCATTATATTAAAGTATTTGAATGCCTTCTTATCCATGGGCCATTACCTCCTGCGCGTTTTTATACAGACGCTCGATGCGTTTGAGTTCCACCTGCAGCACCACTTCCCCAAGCTCGGTGATCCGGTATATCTTTCGCTTATCCTCCTCCCGTACAAAGCGGATTACCCCGTCCTTTTCCATCTTTGAAAGGCTTCCGTACATCGTGCCGGGAGCAAGCCGGATCGCCCCGCCGGTAATTTGCTCAACCTTTTGAACGATCCCGTAACCGTGATTGGGTTCTTTTAAGCACAGCAAAATATAAAACGCCGTTTCGGTCATGGGCATGTAAACCTTTTTGATGTGATTATCCAAAACACATACCTCCTATCCGGTGCGATATATCGCACTTCGATGTATATTATATCGCAGTACAATATACATGTCAATGGTTTTGCAAAAAATATGCAAGCAGACAGCCCCGCCGCCGGACCGACCCCGCCGCCGGACCGTGGCCCGCCGTTAGGCCGCAGCCCTTATTCCCGCCGAATGAAAAAAGATTCAACAGGGAATTAATAAAATACCTGTTGACATACGGCGATAGGTGTGGTAACGTGTATCAAATGTTACACATTTGCGTGTTTGCCGGAGGAAACGGGATTTGAAAACGCAGTAGCTTTTCCCGGAGGCGGACGCGCACGGAGGGGGAAAACGTCTTGCCTGAGAGAATCGGGCTCGGAATATTTGCGGGCACGGGAACGGACCCGGGGGCGCTGCCCTGTGCTGAGAGGTTCTTCTTTTCAAAGGGCGACACGGTCACGCTGCCGCCCGGGATAGGTCTCATAGAGCAAGGCGGGGTGAAGGTCACCTCCTCGGACTGCGGAGTGGAGCTGAACGCCATCTGCGAAGGCGGCATGTTCGGGGTATCCACGCTGTTTGCGGGCGAGAACTCTCCGGGAACGAGCCTGACCGCGTCATCGCGGGAAACGGTGATAATTTTCATATCCCAGGATGATTTTGCGGGACTCCTCGCCTCGGACGGGGCTCTCCTCAGAAACTACCTGAGCTTTGTTTCCCGGCGCATATGCTTTCTCAGCGGCAAGGTAGGGACGTTTGTGTCCCCGTCCGCCGAGGGAAAGCTTCTGCGCCACATCGCCCAGAACGGGGGAAGCATAGAAGACGGGAACATGAAAAGGCTTGCCGCCATGCTTTCCATGAGCAGGGCGTCGCTGTACCGGGCTTTGCGGTCGCTTGCGGCTTCCGGCCGAGTTGAGCGTTCCGGCGGCGTTATACGCATCTTATAAACAACCTGTAAAGCAGGATAAGAAAGGATAAATATTCATGAAAAAGAAAGTATTCGGTAAAATGGCTTCATTGCTGATGGCTGCGTCGCTGATTGCGGCGGCGGCCGCAGGCTGCGGCGAAAAGCCCGCCGAGCCGTCCGGCGGCGAAAGTGCCTCCGGGACGTCGTCCGAGGTAGCGGCGGAAAAGACCACGGTGAGGATAGCTACGCTGTCCGGCCCCACCGGGATAGGGATGGCCGAGCTCTTTGAGCTTGACGAAAAGGGCGAAAGCGGCAACGACTACGAGTTTACCATATGCACCGATCCCACCGAGATAGTGGCAAAGATGTCCACAGGTGAGGTGGACATAGCGGCGATCCCCACGAACCTTGCGGCCAATCTCTACAAAAAGACGTCGGGCGGCGTTAAACTCGCCGCAATAAACACGCTTGGCGTGCTTCACATTCTGGATTCCACCGGTACCGTAAAAAGCGTCGGGGACCTTAAGGGCAAGACCGTTTACGCCACCGGGGAAGGCTCAACGCCGGAATACGCGCTCAACTACGTGCTTGAGCAGAACGGTCTGAAGGTGGGCACCGACGTGCAGGTGGTCTACAAATCCGAGCACAGTGAACTGGCTACCCTGTGCATATCCGGCGAGGTGGAAATAGCCATGCTCCCCGAGCCGTTTGTCACAAACGTGATGTCAAATACTGACGCTTTCACAAACGCCCTGGACATATCCGCCGAGTGGGAGAAAGTTTCCGGCGGAACCGTGCTTGCCATGGGAGGGATAGTGGTGTCTTCGGACTTTGCCGAGAAGAACGCCGCGGCGCTGGATATATTCATGGATGAATACGAGCACAGCGTTGAGTTTGTCAATTCAGACCCGGAGGCGGCGGGCGTGCTTGTGGAGAAATACGGGATACTGCCCTCCGCCGCGGTGGCGACGGCTGCGATACCAAACTGCAATATAGTCCTTATCACCGGCGACGAAATGATATCCGCGGCGAAGGCGTATTATCAGGTGCTGTTTGAGGCGGACAGCGCCTCCATCGGCGGCGCTCTGCCGGAGGACGCCCTGTACCTGGCCTGATGAAAAGGGCGCTTAAGAAAATCTGCATAGCGGTTTTTGTAGCGGCATTCTGGATAACGGCGTGGTATCTCATAGCCCTGAGAGTGGATCAGGAGCTTCTGGTGTCCACGCCGGCTTCCGTTGGCAGAGTCCTGTGGGAACTTGTAGGGCAAGGCGATTTCTGGGGCTCTGTCGGCATGTCGCTGCTGCGGGTCTGCGAGGGCTTTGCGGCGGGAGTAGCGGCGGGGACGACGGTCGCAGCGGCGTCATTCCTGTTCCGCCCGGCGGGCCACCTGATAAGACCGCTGCTCACGGTGGTCAAGGCTACCCCGGTCGCGTCCTTCATAGTGCTTGCCCTGGTATGGATACAGACCGACAACGTGCCCGTATTCATCAGCTTTCTCATGGTCGTTCCCATAGTATGGGCGAACGTCCTTCAGGGGCTCAGGTCTGTCCCGCAGGAACTGGCGGAAGTCTGCCGGGTTTTTGAATTCGGAAGTCTGAAAACTTTGCGGGTTTTGTACGTGCCGTCGGTAAAGCCGTATTTCTCGGCGGCGCTGAGCACGTCGGTAGGCCTCGCGTGGAAAGCGGGAATAGCTGCGGAAGTGCTCTGCAGGCCGGAATTTTCCATAGGCGGAGCAATATGGAGGGCCAAAATAACCCTCGAAACGGCTGATGTATTCGCATGGACCGCCGTGGTGGTGGTGCTGAGCCTTATACTTGAAGAACTGCTGGGCGCGGCCCTTAAAAAATGGGGAGGGAGATCCGCGTGAAGATAGACTCCGTCACTAAGAGCTACGGCGGCAACAAGGTGCTGAGCGACTTTTCCGCAGAGATACCGGATAACGGGGTCACGGTTATAACGGGCAGGTCCGGAGCGGGAAAAACCACGCTGACACGCCTTATCGCCGGCCTTGAGAAGCCGGATTCCGGCAGCATAGACAGAAGAGGAAGGGTCTCCGTTCTGTTTCAGGAGGACAGGCTCTTCCCGCAGCTGACAGCAAGGCAGAACGTGGCGGCTGTGGCGGGCGTGGATAACGCCGGCAAGGCAGACCGCCTCCTCAAAGAGGTGGGGCTTGCGGATGCCGCCGACAAATTTCCGTCGGAACTTTCGGGCGGGATGAGAAGGCGGGTCGCGATAGCGAGGGCGCTGGCGTTTGAAGCCGAGACGTATATTTTTGACGAGCCGATGAAAGGCCTTGACCCGGAGCTGAAGAAAACGGCGGCCCGGCTCATCTTCTCCGAGACATCGGGCAAGTGCCTTATAGTTGTCACCCACGAGCCGGAAGACTTTGAGTTCTGCAATCCGGTGGGGATACATGTGGATGGGGGCGAACAGGACCCCGCCGCATCCGAACCGGACGGGGAAGTATAATGGAAAACCCGGGGATGCGCAGGCGGCGCATCCCCGGGTTTTCCTGCGGGAAACGGGGCAAAAATCCGGGGAAACCTGAGGACAGGTAAAATAAGACGTTGAAAAATACGTCCATATCTGTTATCATAATGTGTAAAAGGCGAAATATGTCGAGATGCCGAAATAATTATGAGAAGGCGGTATAAATATGGGCAACGTAGTAATTTTCGATCACCCGCTGATACAGCACAAGATATCCATCCTGCGCAACGTGCATACGGGCAACAAGCAGTTCAGGGAGCTTATAGAGGAGATATCCTCACTCATGGGCTATGAGGCGCTGAGGGATCTTCCCCTTGAGGAGGTTGAAATAACCACGCCCATAACCACCTGCAAGACGAAGATGCTGTCCGGAAAGAAGCTTGCGATAGTGCCTATTTTGAGAGCGGGCCTGGGCATGGTCAACGGCATACACGCCCTTGTGCCGGCGGCAAAGGTGGGGCATATCGGTCTGTACCGTGACCCGGATACTCATGAACCTCACGAATATTACTGCAAGCTGCCCGACAGAATCGGCGAGCGTCAGATATTTGTCCTGGATCCCATGCTGGCCACGGGAGGGTCGGCGGTTGCTGCGGTAGATTTCATAAAGCAGCACGGTGGAAAGGATATCAAATTTCTCTGCATAATCTGCGCTCCCCAGGGTCTTGAAGCGCTGAGGAAAGCCCATCCGGACGTGGACATATACTGTGGTTGCATGGACCAGGGACTCAACGAGCACGCATATATAGTTCCGGGCCTCGGCGACGCGGGCGACAGGATATTCGGCACAAAATGATTTTCGGACAAATAAACGGAAACGCGGGAGCGAAATCATTCGCTCCCGCGTTTTTATGCAGAGTTGATATTGCCGCGCCTAAAGTCCGGAGTAAAGGCTCACAAAAAGCGCCTCACATCGTCCGCCAGACCTTCCTCAAGACGTATAAGGTGTTTTGCAAGATTTTTGGAAGTTTCATCCGCCGCCTTGTACTGATTAAGGTATTTGTTCAGCGACTTTACGCCCATGTTGCAGCCGTCGGTTATCAGATCGGCTATAGCCCCGTCCGAACCGTTTACCGTCAGCATGACGTTGGATTTGAGCCAGGACATGCCCTTGGCCACGGGATTCGGGTCCTTACCGTCATCACCGTATGTGTCAAGCACGGTATTCAGCTCGTCACCCAGCATCTCATGACGGTTTTTGCAGTCGGAGAGACATTTTTCCAGCTCCGGCGAGCTCACGTAGGGAAGCACTTCGCCTATGGAAGCGACTCCCATCTTCACTCCGGCGTCGCATTCGCGCAAAAGTCTTACGGTATCCTGTTCTATCATTGCGTTTGCCTCCGTTTTTTGTATATGAAGCTATTATTTCTCATAAAGGCTTTTTTATTCACTCGGTTTACAGCAGCAGGGGCAAAACGCAAAAAACATAAAAACGCGGGAAATCCTCAGGCGGAAAAGGCCGGAAAAACCCAACGCGCCCGGCGGTAAACGTCCCCGGGCGCGTTCTGGAATATTCACACATCCCCGTATGCGATCATCCCGCGCACACGGTGCCGTCCGGCTCAACGGTGATGCTCATGCCGTCCTTCACGTAATCCAGAAACTCATCGCCCAGACAATCTACCACCGGCATGGACGCGCCTTCCGCCCATACGTCCGCCAAAACGGCGCCGGCAGCCGCAAGAGAATCGATATGGTTTGCAAAAAGGAGACACGCCGGGTTTCTTTTCATGGCGCAGGCGCAGTAAAGTACCAGACCGCCCGTGGTCGAGCCTATGGTCTGGGGGAGACAAAGCGCCTTGCCGCAAAGGGGCTTCCCGTATATGTCGGGATTGTTCTGATCGCCGCACTTTGCTTCCTTATCGCCGAACTGCAGGGCCATCTGGAGGGATGCAAGGGTGTTGAAGCCTTGTTTTGTCACAACCGCCTGAGCGGTGACGGAGCCGGGAGTGACCACTCTGCCCTTAAACTTTTTCATTTTACTTTCCTCCCTTTGTTATGGCTTCAAGGATCTCGCTGTCCGTGTAGTACCTTGCGCTGGTATATGTGCGCAGCTTATTTGAAGAGGTTATCACCGGCATGGTTTTGCAGAGAGGATTGTTCATATACATGAGCGGACAAATGTATGACGTTATTACGCCCGTGGTTTTCAGTCTGGCCGCGTATTCGGTCTTTTCAAATTTCTCAAGGACGGCGGGAGCGGCGGTGAAAACCGTGGGCACGGAGACCTT
>CASDVX010000031.1 GCA_949284545.1 uncultured Eubacteriales bacterium | reverse complement strand
CAGGCGCCGCCCATGCCGAGGCTCTCCAGCACGATGCGTTCCCGTTGCTCCCGGGTGGTGTTTTTGATGAGAAATCTATCGTCCGTAAACTTTCCCTTCTTTCTTTTTTCTGCGGTTCCCCGCTCATATTATTCTGCGCGGCAAACGCCGGGTTATTTGGCGAAAAGGGGATTTTTTTGACCGCTTTTGTATATACGCCGCGTATTATATCAAAAAACTATACAAAAAGTAATTTGACTGCCGGGGAACGGCATCCGCGTACGGGTATTTATGCACAAAAGGTTATTGACAAAAGGTTGTCTATTATGTTAAATTAACGATAATACAACGATTGACCGACTCGGGCGGGAGGGGACCGGCGGACCCCCCGCCGGAGCGTCCCGCGGGGCGCGGAAAAGCGCACGGGCGGAGAAAGGAACAGCGTATGAAAAAATTCTGCAGAACAGTCAGGCGTCTGGCTTCGGGAGCGATCGCCGCGGCCATGTGCGTGGGCTTTTTCACGGGAGCAGCTGCAAAGGAGGAAGGGGAAAAGCTCATTTTGGGCGAGTTCCTCAGGCTGACCGCATCCGGAGGGGGAGAGGCCCTTGTGGACAACAGCGGCATGAGCGGCATAGAATCCTCCGTGCATTTCGCGGGTACCGACACTGCGGACATGTACACCTTTGCCGCGGGGGAGACGCTGGTGCTGTCTCTCACCAGAGCCGAGCCGCTGGGGCAGTTTTATATCTGGAACTATAACGACCCCGCCGCCCTTGACTGCGGCGTGAAGGAGCTGAACATAAAGGTTTCGGTGGACGGGTCCCAGTGGACCGACGCGGGCACCGTGACGCTTCCCATGCAGAGCGGTGAGGAGGACGAGACCTACGGCGGCAGCGTGGCCTGCAACCTCGACGAGCCCTTTAATTTCGGCGGCACGGCGGCGAAATACATAGCCCTTACGCCGGTGAGCAACCACGGCGGCAGCCTGACGGGGCTTTCGGAAGTCCGTGTATTCAGGCACAAGACCCGTCCCGGCGTGGGCGACATGGTCCAGGGCGAGGTGATAATCACCACCCCGGGAGATCATCCCGAGGCGGCGGTGAACGGGCAGGGCATATCCGAGTACGGCAGCGCGTCGGCCGGGCACAGCAATCTGCCCGCGGACATGTGGCTGACGTCGGGCCTTTCCGCGGAGGAAAGCTATTTCCCGGTAAATCTTGACGGGACGTATCCTCTGGAGTCGCTGACCATATGGAACTATAACGACCCTTCCGCCCTTGACTGCGGCATAAAGGAATTTGAGGTATACTACACCGTGGAGGCCCCCTGCGACATAGATACGGTGATGGAGAACGATAAGGCGGTGTCCCAGACCTTCGATTTTTCCGGGGGAATGTGGCTGAAGCTGAAGATAGACGGGGAAAGCGTCTTCACCCTGCCCCGGGGGACGGGGGAGGACAACATGGGCGCGAGCCTCACCCTGAAGTTTGACGAGGTGATAGAGGCGCAGCATATAAAGATAGTGCCTGTGAGCAATTACGGCGGCAGCGGATACGGCATGTCGGAAGTGATGTTTTTCGCCGGCAAGGGCTGGGGCGTGGAACCCCAGCGGGAATGGACGGGTCTCCTCTCGTCGTCCGGCACTTTTGACTATCAGGGTTCGGCGTACGGCAGGCAGGGCGGCTGGATATACGCGGACGGCGTGTACAGCTACCACATGAACGGGGCGCAGAGCCAGGGCTCCCTCAGGGAGGACAGCGTGATATTCATCACCTTTGAGGATACCTGCATAGGCGAGATGGGCAATTACAAGGGCTTCAACAGCCGCACCGGGTACACTCAGGCGAAGCATTCCGGCTGGGTGAACATGAGCTACCTTGTGATAAAGGGAAACAAGCCCGACGTAAGAAACGCCACCTTCATAATGGAGGGCAAGGATTCGGATAAGCATCCGCTGAACAATATCATGGCGAAGCAGTACTGGACGGGGGATTTCACGCTTATAGACGGTTCCCTTTACGTTCACGCGCCGGATATCAGCGACCAGGACAGCGGCGTGCCCGTGGACATGGTGAAGATATATTTCAACGACGATCTTACCCCCAACATGAACATAGTTCCCGAGGTTGTGGCGTCGGAGATCCCGGCGTTCGCCGACGGGACCATATATGAGAACACGGAAGAGGCGGGCGCACCCAATCCCGACGGATACATATACGTGTTCACCGAAAAGAGCAAGGGCAATTACCGGGTATGCCGCGTTAAGCCGGAGGATTTCGCCACCAACTTTGACAAGTACGAGTTCTGGGGCGGCGAGGACAAAGGCTGGGTAGTGGGCGACGAGAGCGTCACCAAGGTGATAGGAGCAAACGTTTCCTCCTACGATCCGGGCGGAGAAGCCGCAATCGCCTATATGCCGGACGGATATTTCGGCGGCAAATACGTGAACGTGTTCACCGACGGCTCCATTTTCGGACAGCTCAAGATGGGCATAGCCGATTCCCTCATAGGCAAGTACGCGGGCGAGATCGACGAGGAGACGGGCAAGCAGGGCAATTATCCCATAAGCCTTTTCTGGGCCACGGAGAAATATAAGTATGCCCTGTATTCCGGCTACGACGCGGTGAACCAGTGGAACTACAACTCCAAGAGCCACCCGGCGCTGAGCGAGGAAGGGGAGCTTCTGATAAGCTACCACATCGGGGCGCAGAATTCCACGGACATGAAGATGGCCATGGAATACACCCACCCGGTGTTTGTGAACCTGTTCTCCATAGGTGATTTCGGAAGCACGAGCACAGGGCTGATAATAGCGGTGAGCGCCGCGGCGGGAGCGGCCGTCGTGCTGGTTGCGGTGATAGTGACGGTGTCCGTAAGATCTGCCGGCAGGAAGAAGAAAGCGGCGGCAGCCTCCGGAGAAGCGGCGGAGGTCCCGGAGTCGGCGCCCTCGCCGGCGGGGAACGAAGGAAGTTCCGGCGAAACGGGAGTATAAAGGAAAAGCGCCTAAATAAAGCAAAACGGGACAAAATTACCGCAATTTTGACAGAGAATTTCCCACAGTGAAAAGAGCATGGCGCACCGTATCCTGCGAGGTGGTACGGTGCGCTTTTTTGTTTTGATTTTCGGATTATCCGTTATATAATAACAGCGGGGCAAACGGAAAAAGGGTAATTTCGGGGAGGGACAGCATAATGAAAAAAGTTAAAATCACCGTAATGAAAACGGCATGCTACAAGGACCTGATTGAAAAGTATGAAAATCCGATTTCCCACGCCTGCGATATGAAGGAAGGGCGGATATTTATCGCAAACGGCTGGAAAAGGCCGCAGGATTTCTGCGAAAGCGCGTGGGAGAGCATATCCCCCTTTGTAATGGCGCTGGCCCACGGCGGCGGGGACTTTTATGACGGCTGGATGAAGGATAAAAGGTCGGCAATGATTTCCTGCAACGACGGGTTTCGTCCCGTGAGTTTCCTGCTTGAAGCCATGGACGCGGACGCGGAATGACAGGTCGGAATTTATGAAGCGACAAAACGGGCAAAGCTTTTTAAAAGCTTTGCCCGTTTTTAATACCTATGGGGATTTCCCTTTCTCCGTCACGCCTTTTTGCCGCCCTTGCCCGCCCCGCCGTCCCGCCGCGTGCTGTTCCGCCCGTCCGGGACGAAGGAAGATGTCCTGCCGCTCTTTATTCGCCTGTCGCCCGCCCCCGCCGTGCCATTTCCCTCGCCGCGCCGGTTTTCACCCCCGCGCCATTTCCTCCTCCCCCGCGCCATTTCCTCCTCCCCCGCGCCGGTTCCCACCCCCGTGCCGTTCCCCACGTCCAGAACGCGGGCGCGCAGGGAGAAAGAGGAAAGACCCGCCGCCCGCCGCGGCGCGTTTGTCCTGCCCCGGCGTTTTTACCTCTGTACTGCACGCCCGACACCGATATAATGCCGCCGCAATGCTTTATATTTTTAACCCCGCCCCACGCGCCTCGGCTTCTGCCTTGCGCCCGGCCCGGATATCCGCGCCCACGGCGGGACAAAAAAAGAAGGAGGATGCGCCGGAGCGAAAATGAGCCGTTCGATCGCCGTTGCCCGTCCCGCCGCAGGTTTTAGGATACTGCGCCTCCCTGTCCGCCGCCCCGCCGCTCCCGTTCATGATACTTTTTGTTTACGCCGCCGCGTTTCCGCTCCTGATACCTTTTTGTTTATGCCGTTCCCACCCCCGTGCCGTTTCCCACGTCCCGAACGCGGGCGCGCAGGGAGAAAGAGGAAAGACCCGCCGCCCGCCGCGTCGCGTTTGTCCTGCTCCGGCGTTTTTACCTCTGTACTGCACGCCCGACACCGATATAATGCCGCCCCGGCGCTTTCCGTTTTAATTCGTGCCTTTCCCCCTCTGCGCCTTGTTTCGCCGCATTTGCCTTGCGTCCCTCCTCTATCCCCCGCCGCGGCCGTTTCCCCGCGCCTCCCGCTCCTGCTGTCCGTACCCTATGCGCCTCTGCCTCCCCGGAGGCGTCGCGCTGTC
>CASDVX010000030.1 GCA_949284545.1 uncultured Eubacteriales bacterium | reverse complement strand
AGTACAAGATCCTCACAGGCGTAGCGCGGCACGCAGGCTATGCGGGAGCCGTCGGGACCCACCCAGAAAAGTATCTCCTTATCCACTCCGGCGGTATACCCGCCCCAGCAGGTGGAATTTTTCAAAACAGCCCTCTTAAATCCGAGGGAATTTAGTATCTGTGGAAGAGCCGACGTCCAGCAGGGCTCCTGCACTGCGTACGTGTCCACCACGGCACCGGGGAAACTCTCCTTCACCAGCTTTTTTCCGAAAGTAAGCTGACGGATGACGCTTTCTCCGCTTACGGCCCAGGAAAAGGCCTGTGCGTGGGACCCGGTCACGATCTCGGCGCGGACCTTGTTGTAATCCGCCTCAACGTACTCCTTCAACCGATAGAAAGTTTCCGGCTCGTGCTTTTTAAGGTAATCAAAGGACAACGGTTCTATCTCGAGTGAAACCTTCCAATCAGGGATTTTGTCAAGACCGTTGAGAATATCGGCCACGCTGCCCTGGGGCATGTGGCCTTTGAGACCGCCGTGGTAACCGTCCACGAAATACAGCGCAGGGCTGTTTTCCGGGGCGGTTGAATGCTCGTTGACGGTATCTTTCATAACAAATGACCTCACTTTAACGCGCCGGAATAGTGAGACGGGGCGGCGGCGCGAAGCGCGCCCCGAGATTAAGGGTGATTGTAGCATACCGAAAGACCAAAGTAAACGAAAAGAGAATTTGTTCAATATTTTTTCACAATGGCACGCAGAGTTTGAAAGTTTGGCGTATTATGCAAAAAAACAGGGAAAAATACCTGGGTTTTATCTTGTAAAAAACAGCGGAATTTGATATTATAAAGTGTGTGTTGCCAAAACGGGCGGAGCCGCGGCACGCGGCTTTTGCAAAGCGCCCGCAATCACGGGTTTTATTGGAAACGGTGGAGAGATAATTGACGAAAAATGATGATATAAAGGCCTGCCGAGACGCCGGCGTTGCAGAGTACTGCGATCTGTTGGCGGCCAGAAACGCGCCGGGGGCAAAGGCATACGTGCGGACGTACGGATGCCAGCAAAACGAAAGCGACAGCGAAAAGATAAGGGGCATGCTTGCGGCGGCGGGATATTCCGTCACGGAAGACGCAGGCGACGCGGATGTCCTCGTCTACAATACCTGCGCCATCAGGGAGCACGCGGAAAACAGGGTGTTCGGGAATATAGGGGAGATTAAGCACCTGAGAGAGCGCAGAAAAGACCTTATAGTGGTGCTCTGCGGATGTATGACCCAACGTGAGCAAACTGCGGAAAGAGTCCGCAGACAGTACCCGTTTGTGAATATAATTCTCGGAACGTTCGTGCTTCCCCGTCTGCCCGAGTATATATGGCGGTGCCTGAACGGAGAGAAGCACATAACAGACCTGTCGGGCAGCGGAGGAACCAACGAAGGGCTGCCCGTACTGAGGGAGAGCCGGATAAAAGCATGGCTGCCGGTGATGTACGGCTGCGACAATTTCTGCTCTTACTGCGTTGTGCCGTACGTCAGGGGAAGGGAAAGGAGCAGAGCGCCCGGCACCGTGGAAGCGGAAGCAAGGCGGCTTGTAGAAGACGGCTATAAGGAGATAACCCTTCTGGGGCAGAACGTGAATTCATACGGGAAGGGAACAGGCGAGGGAGTGAACTTTGCCGGGCTTCTCCGGATGGTGGACGGGATAGACGGGGATTTTATCATACGTTTCATGACAAGCCATCCGAAAGATGCGACGGACGAGCTCATAGAAACCGTAGCGTCCGGAAAGCACATCGCCCCCCAGCTGCATCTGCCGGTGCAGTCCGGATCCGACAGGATACTCGCGGCCATGAACAGGAGATATACAGCGGAAAAGTATCTTTCCCTGGTGTCCCGGGCGCGCGAGAGGATCCCCGGGCTTACTCTCACCACGGATGTAATAGTCGGTTTCCCCGGCGAAACGGAGGAGGATTTCCTCGATACCCTTGCGCTTGTGAGGGAGGCAGAATACGATTCCATGTTCGCCTTCTGTTACTCCCCGAGACCCGGCACTCCGGCGGCGGAGATGGACGGACAGGTTCCCCACGAGGTAAAGACCGAACGGTTTGCCAGGTTGATGAGCCTTCAGGAGGAGATAGCCCAGCGGCGCAACCTGAATCTTGTAGGAAGGAAAATGAGAGTCCTGCTTGACGGGGTATCCTCCCGGGCGGGGAGGCTCACGGGCCGCACACCGGGCAACCTTCTCATAGAGGTGGAAGCCCCTGAGAGCATGGTCGGCACGTTTGCAGATATAATAGTGGATTCGGCAAGGGCGTGGCAGCTCACGGGAGCCCTTGAAGAAAGGAGCTGCAGAGCCGGCACCTGACCAAAAGCGCGGAGGAAGACTAAGACGTTAAAACATTTGGGTAAGCATAAATTCGAAAGGGAGAAATGAAAAATGACAAGTTCGGAGAATGTACTGAGCATAGCAAAGCAGCTTGCGGATGCAATAAAGGACAGCGACGTATACGCTTCCTACGAGAGGGCCAAGCAGGCTTCCGACGAAGACGGGGAGCTCCAGAAGCTTATAGGGGAATTCAACCTTAAAAGGATGGTCGTTACCAACGAGATGGATAAGGATTCTCCCGACGAGAGCCTTATATCCTCAGTCAATGAGGAAATGAGGACAATATACGACAGCATAATGGCAAACGAGCACATGAAATTTTACAACATCAGGAAAAGCTACGTTGACCAGCTTTTAAACTCGGTCAACGAGACCATCATGTCCGCTCTCACCGGCGGCGACGGACAGACGTCCTGCACGCACGACTGCTCAACCTGCGGCGGCTGCGGCTGAAAAAGGCGCTTTCCTGCGGGTCGGTTTTTCGGTATTGTGAAAGGATGATGTGATATGGCTCCGCTGTCACCCATGATGCAGCAGTATATGCAGATAAAGGACGCTCACAGAGACGCGATTCTTTTCTACAGGCTTGGCGACTTCTATGAAATGTTCTACGACGACGCCGAAATTGCGTCAAAAGAGCTGGATCTGACGCTTACCGGCCGCGATTGCGGACAGGAGGAACGGGCGCCGATGTGCGGCGTGCCGTTCCACAGCAGCGAGGCATATGTGGCGAAGCTGGTGGAAAAGGGCCATAAGGTGGCGATATGCGAGCAGGTGGAGGACCCGGCCACATCGAAAGGTATAGTCAAACGGCAGGTGGTGCGTATAGTCACGCCCGGGACACTTATAGAAAACACAATGCTCGACGAGGGAAAAAACAACTATATCGTATCACTGTTCCTTTGCGGTAATACCGTGGGATTGGCGTTTGCGGACAGTTCCACGGGGGAGATATGCGCGGGGGAAAACGCCGTCACAAACGTAACGGATTTTGTGGTTGCGGAAATGGCGCGGCTGTCGCCGGCGGAAGTGCTGATGACCGAGGAATTTAAAGGCCTGCCGGAGGTGCTGTCCTGCGCGGCGGACAAGCTGCATGCAGCTTGCGAGTTCATAGACGGGAAGCCGGATCCGGGGATAATATTGCGACATTTCAACAGGGAAAACTTCGAAGCTCTCGGCCTTGACGGGAAGGAAGCGGCCGTCGGGGCGCTGGCAAATCTGCTCGCATACCTGTATGCCACTCAGATGAGCGGGCTTGAAACGCTTCGCAGCCTGAGGCATTACGACAACGCCGGTTTTATGAAGCTGGACCAGAACACCAGAAGAAACCTTGAAATAACGAAAACAATGCGTACCGGAGAGGTGCACGGATCGCTTCTGGGAGTGGTGGACAGGACAAGGACAGCCATGGGCAAACGTCTTTTAAGGAGTTGGCTTGAGAGGCCGCTGCTTGATCCCGCCTCCATAATCAGAAGACAGAACGCGGTCGCCGAGCTCGTGGACCGGTCGGATGTGAGAAACGGCATCAGGAGCGTTCTGGACGGTATGCTGGACGCGGAGCGCCTTATGGCGAGGATAGTTTACGGGTCGGCCAACGCCCGTGATCTCATCGCTCTCAGAAATATAATATACCGGCTGCCGAAGCTCAAGGAGTACATGAGAGAATGTACCGGCAGCCTTCTCACCAGCCTAAACGGTGAGATAAATACTCTTGACGACGTTTTCGACAAACTGTCCGCTGCGATAAAGGATGATCCACCCACCACAGTACGAGAGGGCGGCATGATAAAGAACGGCTATAACAGCGAACTTGACGAGCTGAGGGAAATTGTCAGCAGCGGCAAGAATGTGGTCACCAGGATAGAAGAAGAGGAAAAAGCCGCAACGGGGATAAAGAATCTCAGAGTAGGGTACAACAGGGTATTCGGGTACTATATAGAGGTATCCAAACTGAATACGGATAAAGTCCCGGATACATACATACGCAAGCAGACCCTAACCAACGCCGAACGGTACATAACGGAGCACCTTAAAGAGTGGGAAAGCAAGATACTCGGCGCCCAGGAACGCATAACCGCGCTGGAATACGAGCTTTTTTCGGAGGTGCGCGGCTACGTGGCGGACAGACTGGCGGTCATACAGTCCACGGCGGGAGGTATAGCTGCAGTCGACGTTCTGTGTTCCATGGCTGAGGTTTCGGCACGCAACCGCTATTGTATGCCGGAGGTAATTCCCGACGGGGTCATAGACATAAAGGGCGGAAGGCATCCCGTTGTGGAAGATATCAACAGAGATGTTCCGTTTGTCCCCAATGATACGTTCCTTGATTCCTCGGCGAACCGTACGATGATCATAACGGGCCCTAATATGGCCGGAAAATCCACATACATGAGGCAGACGGCCCTGATAGTCCTTATGGCGCAGGTAGGTATGTTCGTGCCTGCAAATTCCGCTCACGTGGGGATAATCGACAGCATATTCACCCGGGTGGGCGCGTCGGACGATCTTGCGGGGGGCGATTCCACCTTCATGGTGGAGATGAAGGAAGTGGCGTACATACTCAACCACGCCACGGACAAAAGCCTCATCATATTCGATGAGATAGGGCGCGGCACGTCCACTTTCGACGGTATGAGCATAGCCCGCGCCACCATAGAGTATGTAAACGCCAAAATACGGGCCAAGTCCCTTTTCGCGACACATTATCACGAACTCACAGAGCTTGAGAATCAGTCCGAGGGAATAAAGAATTACAATATATCCGTCAAAAAGAAAGGCGAAGACGTAATATTCCTGAGAAAGCTCCTGAGAGGAGGGGCCGACCAGAGTCTGGGAATAGAAATCGCCAAGCTTGCCGGCGCACCCGAAAAAATGGTGCGGCGAGCAAGGAATATATTGTCCTGTCTGAAGGAAACCGAGATGGCGGCGGTAAAGGCGTATTCGCCGTCCTCGGAACCGGTCCCGGAGGAACCGGAGAAGGAGGAAAACGAGCTGCTCAAATCGGAAGTGATGGCAAAACTTTCAGAGATAGACACGGACACCCTGTCACCGATAGAAGCAATGAACATACTGTACAAGCTGTGCAAAACCGTGCAGGGAAAGTGATTTGTCCGGCGCATTTGCCGACACAGCCGGCGGAATGTAAAGCTGAACTGCCGGGAAGAGGAGGGAGAAAATGTCCAAAATAAACGTGCTTTCGCCGGAGGTCGCGCAGCTTATAGCTGCCGGAGAGGTGGTCGAAAGGCCGGGGTCTGCGGTGAAGGAGATGGTGGAGAACGCGATCGACGCGGGAGCGACGGCGGTAACAGTGGAGATACGTAACGGCGGGAACACGTTTGTGAGGATTTCCGATAACGGCTGCGGGATTTCCAGAGAGGACTGCCCGGCGGCCTTCATGCCTCACGCCACAAGTAAGATAAGCTGCGGCGAAGACCTTTACAGCATTTCCACACTGGGATTCAGGGGCGAGGCTCTGGCGTCCATAGCCGCCGTTGCCAAGGTGGAAATGCTCACAAAGACGGCGGACGAGGAAACAGGGACCCGCATCGTTATACACGGCGGGGAAATTATCGACATAGACGACGCGGGCTGTCCAACAGGCACCGTGATAACGGTCCGCGATTTCTTTTTCAACACCCCCGCCAGAAGGAAGTTTTTGAAAAAGGACATGACCGAAGCTGCGAACATAGGTCAGATAATGGACAGGCTGGCCTTATCGCATCCGGAGATATCCTTTACCCTCAGGCGCGAGAACGGGGATGCGCTTTATACACCGGGAGACGGGAAGCTTATGTCCGCGGTATCGGCGGTGCTTGGGAGAGAGACGGCTTCCGGAATGGAGGAAGTGGACGTATCTGCAGGCAGCGTGAGGGTTTCCGGCTGCATTTGCCGCCCGGTGAACGCAAGGCCCAACCGGAATATGCAGATATTTTTTCTAAACGGCCGGTTCGTAAGGAGCAAGACCTTTGCAGCAGCCCTTGAACAGGCGTACAAAAACAGCATAGCGGCCGGAAAATTCCCGGCCTGCGTGTTAAACGTGTCGGCACCGTTCGATTTTGCGGACGTAAACGTTCACCCCGCGAAGCTGGAGGTCAGGTTTGCCGACGAGCAGATGATGTTCAGGGCCGTGTACCATGCGGTAAAGCAGACCCTCGAGTCGCCGAAGTCTCCTGCTCAGGCGGTTATAGACGGTAGCGTAGCTGCCAGGCCGGGGAACTTTGAGGATGACAGGCAGCACGTGCAGGGCAGGCTCAACACGGGGCCTGTCGTCAGGGGCGTCCCTGCGGCTGCCGTGCCGTTTCCGAAGTCCGTTATGCCGGATGTGGATATTTCGGCGGCGGACGGCGTTTTTGCCCGGGTGAAACGGGAAAGCAGAGAGGTTGATTCTTCAGAACACTGCGCGCCCCCGGCGAAGGGAACGGTTCAGGAAATGCGCGCTCCCTTGAATTATCGCTCAGATAGCGTTGAAAAACCGCATGGGGAGGATGCCGGGCTCAGCGCGCCTTACACTCCGGGAAACGAGCGGACGCCCGAAGAACGGGCCGAAACCGTTGAGGACAGCGGCGCTGCCGCGGAAACATCTCCGGAGGAAGAAAACCGGGCGGAGGATATCGCCCCGTACAAATACATAGGCGAGGCCTTCGATACATACATAATCGCCCAGCGCGGCGACAGCCTGTTTTTTGTGGATAAGCACGCCCTGCACGAGCGTATACTTTACGACGAGCTTAAAAGCAATATAAAAGGCTTTTCACAGCCGCTGCTTACTCCTCTGCCCGTCACGCTGACAAAGGAGGAGTACGCTGCTGTGCTGGATAACGCGGAAACCCTTTCCGCAGCGGGATTTGACGTGGATGATTTCGGCCCCGGGACCGTGCTGGTGCGGGCAATGCCCATGTATTATGAAACCGCCGACGTGGAGTCCTCAATAACCGAGATAGCGGGGAAACTCGTAAACAGCCCGGAGTGTGATCCGGCGGACAGAGTCGAATGGATTTTCAGGTCCGTGGCCTGCCGCGGAGCGATAAAGGCCGGGGCGGTCTCGTCGCCGGAGGAGCTGATGCGCCTTCTGGGGAAAATAGACAGTGTGAGGTACTGCCCCCACGGCAGACCGGTGACCCTTGAGCTGACGCGGCGAAAACTCGAGAAGGAGTTTCACAGACAATGAGCTTTCATAAAATACCCGTAGCTGCGGTGGTAGGACCGACCGCGTCCGGGAAGACCGCTCTGGCGGTGAGACTTGCCGAGCGTTTCGGCGGCGAGGTGCTGTCGGGGGATTCCATGCAGGTGTACAGGGGAATGGACATAGGCACGGCAAAGCCCACGGAGGAGGAAAAGAGAGGCATACCCCATCACCTGATAGACATAGCTGACCCGTGGGAGACCTATTCGGTGGCCCGTTACGTAAAGGACGCTGCGGCTGCGGCGGAATCGGTTTCAGCTAAGGGCAGGCTGCCGATAGTGTGCGGAGGCACAGGGCTTTACATAGACAGCTTTTTGAAGAACATCCCGTTTCCCGAACAGGAGGACACACATCCTATGCGGGAAAAGCTGTACAGAGAATACGAAGCAGACGGCGGGAAAACTCTTTTCAGAGAGCTTGAAAAGGGCGATCCGCAGACAGCGGCCAAAATACATATAAACAATGCCGTCAAGCTGGTGAGAGCCGTGGAAATGCTCAGGTCGGGACAATCCGTTTCAGACAGAGTAAGGGCGGCGCAGAATACAGAGTCCCCTTACATTCCGCTGTACATAGGCCTTCGCTTTCAGGACCGCGGCCTGCTTTACGAGCGCATTGAAAAACGCGTGGACTCCATGATGTCGGCAGGGCTTGAGGAGGAAGCCCGAAGGCTTAAAAACATGTCCCCGCCGATATCGGCCACAGCCTCGGCAGCCATAGGGTACAAGGAAATGTTTGCTTATCTGGACGGACACATGACAAGGGAAGATGCCGTCGCGGAGGTCAAAAAAGCCACGCGCCGGTACGCAAAGCGTCAGATGACGTGGTTCGGAAGGAATGCGGATATAAAGTGGATTGACGGAGCGCTGCCCTTTGAAGAAATATGTAAAATCGCGGAAAAATATATGGAAATATTTTCCAAAATGTGATACCATAGGCTTGTCCCCGCCGGAAACGGAGAAAAAGAAAGGATGAGCCTAGAATGATAAATCTACAGGACACACTGCTTAACCAGCTGAGGAAGGAAAGGGTACCGGTGACGGTGTTTCTCGTAAACGGGTTCCAGATAAGGGGAACGGTCAAGGGTTTTGACAGTTTTACCGTGCTCATGGACGCCGAGGGCAAGCAGGAGCTTGTTTACAAGCACGCACTTTCAACATTGATACCGGTGAAAAATGTGCAGCTGCCGTCTCCGGCCGCACTTGAAAATTGCGCTGAGAGAGAAGAAGCAGAAGCGGTATAACAAAAGAGGAGCGAAGCGGGATGAGGAAGAAAATTATGACGCTTGCAGCCAGGATAGCGGCATCCATAGCGATAGTCGCTCTGGCGATATTCGTTGGGCTTGAAATATTTCTCGGACTTTACAATCCCGTTGAGACATCGCTTGCACTCATGTACGAACACGAACAGCTCCTGACGATAAACGGGATGATATTCCGTGAAGAAAGCTACATAACGTCTTCCGACGACAAAGTACTCGATTATTCCGTTTCCGACGGGGAAAAGGTTTCGGCGGGGGATACCGTTGCGATGGCGTATAAGGATTCAGAGGACGCCGATACCGGAAAGCAGATCGAGGAGTTGCAGCGTCAGATTGACACCATAAAAAGCAATTCCACCGTCAACGATTATTATGTGCTGGATCTTGACAGCATAAAGAAGGACATAGTAGAGGCACTTTACGGAATTGCAGGCGTTTGCGGCGAAAGCGGCGTAGGCGACCTGCACAGGCTCACGGAGGATATAAGCGGCAGCGTAACCAAAAAACAGGCGGCGACCGGTGCGGTATTGAATTTTTCGGAGAAGATATCGGAGCTGGAAAGAGAAATAGGTGAACTTAAAGACAGTATTTCCGTTTCTCCCATAAGTGTGACCTCTCCGGAAGCAGGATATTTTTTCTCACAGTGCGACGGGTACGAAAATGCGGTGGACGTGGCAAATATAACTTCCATGACGGCGGAAGATTTCAGGAACGTCGTGCCGTCCGAGGTCCCGGACGACGCTGTCGGAAAGATAGCGAAAAGCTATGAGTGGTATTATCTTTTTACTGCGGACAGGGCGACGGCCCAGATCTTCAGGGAAGGCGGCTCGGTGGAGCTGAGGTTTCCCACATCCGGAGCGTCGTCCTTTCCGGCGTATGTGGACAAGGTGAATTACACAGAGGAAGAGGCACTGGTGGTGCTGAGATGTGATTACATGTCCGACGAATACGCCGTGGCGAGAAATCAAACCGTACAGGTGGTGACACAGCGCACGGAGGGGCTGTTTGTTGACAGCTCGGCCATAAGGATTAACGACGGGATCACGGGCGTATACGTCCTTGTGGGCGTGGAGGTAAAATTCCGCAAGGTGGAAGCGCTGTATTCCTGCGAGGAATTCGTTATTGCCGCGGCCGACGGAGACAGCGACAGCCTGAGGCTTTACGATTATATCATCACAAAGGGGAACGATCTTTATGACGGAAAGCTCATATATCGCCAGACGTGAGACACTTTTGGAAAACCTTTCCCGGGTCAGGGAAAGAATTGCTTTGGCGGCGGTGGAAGCTGGGAGGTCACCAGACAGGGTACGGCTGATGGCGGTGACGAAGACCATGCCGGCAGAAGATATAAATACGGTTATAGACGCAGGAGTAGATCTGTACGGGGAAAACAGGGCGCAGGAACTCATGGACAAGCAACCTTTTCTGCACCCGTGCGAAGCGCATTTCATCGGTACTTTGCAAAAAAACAAGGTTAAGTATCTTATAGACAGGGTCAGCGTCATTGAGTCTGTCGGTTCCCTGTCAGTCCTTGAAGAAATAGAAAAGAGAGCCGCTTCGGCGCACAAAAACGTCAGGATAATGTTTGAGATAAACATTGGAGCCGAGGCGCAGAAGAGCGGGTTCCTCCCTCGGGAGCTTGAGGCCGCGCTGGATGCGGCGTCCGGTTGCAGACACGTTTTCGTGTGCGGGTTGATGACGGTACCGCCGGTCACGGCCGAGGAGAAAGAGGCGGAAGCGTATTTTGAGAAAATGCAGAAGCTTTTTATTGACAATCAGGGCAAAAAAGGCGATAATATACACATGACCGAGTTGTCCATGGGTATGTCCCATGATTTCGAAAGCGCTGTCAGGCACGGCGCCACCATAGTGCGCGTCGGATCTGCCATATTCGGCGCCAGGAAATATCTTTGATACCGCGTTCAAGGCGGGGAATATCGGCAGACAAACAGAAATCGGAGGAATGAGAAATGGCCGTCAGAGACATTTTTGGTAAGCTGTTCAGGGAGCCTGAATACGACGATGATCTTGACAAGGAAACGGAAGAAGGTGTCGACATGTTTTTGGAGGACAGCCCCATCCGGCAAAGGAGCGAGAGATACCAGGCCAAGGGAGATAAAAACGATAAAGTGGTCAATATCAACGCCACCACTCAGTTGCAGGTGGTGCTGGTAAGGCCGGAGCGTTATGAAGATGCGTCTGCTGTTGCGGATCATCTCAATGAGAAGAAAACCGTGGTTCTCAACCTCGAATCCACGAACAAGGACGTGGCGCGCCGGCTCATAGATTTTCTCAGCGGAGTGGCGTACGCGAACAACGGCCAGCTTAAAAGAGTCGCCAACTCAACGTTCATCATAACTCCGTATAATGTGAACATAATGGGAGACATCATCGACGAGCTTGAGAACAACGGGGTGTATTTTTGATTGAAGTACGTTCCCCCGTCCTCCCAGGAGGAAAAGATTTTTGCGGCTCATATAGCTGATCTTGCAAAACTCAGCGAGCGAAGAGAGACGGCGGAATTTTCCGCCTTTCTCAATTTGAGGGAAAGAGAGCTTGCCCTTCAGGCTGCGGCTCGTTTTTCGGTGGAAACCACTCTGTTCGGCGGGTACCC
>CASDVX010000029.1 GCA_949284545.1 uncultured Eubacteriales bacterium | reverse complement strand
GCCCCGTGTTTCCTGCAACTTTGCTTCATTTTATCATAAACCTCCGGGTTTGGCAACTTAAAGAAGAGTCGTCTCTGCTTTTCTTTCGCCGCAACCGCGGCAATGCGGCGAAAGGAGCGCCCCGCGGGTCCCCCGGCCGGTTCCCGGCGGCGGAATCCCGGTTGAATCTTATGGCAGACGTAAGCGCCGGTGCCTCCGACGCGGGCGTGCGGGCCTTCGATGCGGGCGCGCAGAAAAGAATATGCCCGGCGGTGGCGTTTCTTGCACGTCCCTCCCCTGTTGTTTTGTTCCAGCCGAAAATATTCGGTCTTATTTAAGAGTTTTCCCTTTCGCATCTCTTTTATCCTTTCCGCTCATATTGCTGAAAACGCCCGTGTAAGACCGGCGAAAGATGTCCGGACGCGAAAAGCAAAAAACGGCGTAATGCCGAAAAAGCGTATCCGCCGCGGATGCGGCGGAACGTGCGGCGCGGGGAGACAGTGAGGACGCGGCGGGGTAATCCGCGCGGCGGCGTGTCCTGTCCGGTCGAAAAAGGCGAAGCGGAACAATATGGCGGACGCATGGCATATCCGGCGGCGCGCTGAAACAAAAAAACGCCCGGCGCTTCCCGCACCGGGTAAGGTGACGATGCGCCGGACAGACCCGTTTTGCGCAAGGGTCGGGGACAGATAAACGGAAGAAAATGCGGCACGACATGGGACGTCCCCTTTGCACAAGGGTCCGGGTCAAAATGTTCCTGACTAAAAGCGCCCCGCGGTCCCGCTCTCCGGCGTTTTCCGGACAAGCGGTTTGCGGGGCGTTAACAGCAAAAATCTGTCTGCGCGGATGTATCGTGACGGCGTACTGCCGGGCTTTCGCCCGTGAATCGGTCCGGGAAGTTTTCCTTCTCAGCTGAAAAATCACCTTTATCGGGAGCCGTCCTCAGGCGGCCGGAACGCTTACCTGCCGCAAACACTCTTTCAATAGGTGGTGTCCCCTGTTTTGGCCACAAGGTTCACCGTGGCGCCGGGCATCTTTGTCGCCAGCAGGGACACTATCCTGTCCTCCGCGCCCTTGCTCAGGGTTACTTCAAGTATCATTTCCGCGGAAGAGTCCGTCATGCTTTTTACCTTTACCTTGTATTTCTTCACAAGCTCCGAGTGCATGGCCTGACGCACCACCGTCATCTGCTCCGGCTCGCCTCTCACCACCAGCATGTATTTGCCCGCGTCCACGGGGAATTTCTGAAGTATGACGAGAAGGATCGCCATAAATGCGCAGAGAAACAGGGATATAAGGTAAAAGCCCGTTCCGGCGGTGAGGCCCGCCGCCACCGCCCAGAAAAGGTATCCGATATCTCTCGGGTCCTTTATCGCGCTGCGGAAACGTATGATCGACAGAGCGCCCACCATGCCCAGAGAAAGGGCAAGGTTCGAGTTTATCACCATGAGTATGGCCGCCGTGACCACCGTGGTCATCACTACCGATACCGCGAAACTGCGGGAAAATCCCACGCCGGAGTATGTGATTTTATACATCACCAGAATAAATGCCGCGCACAGCGCCGCGCAGGTGAACCTTCCCGTAAGGTCAAGAGCCGTAAGGTCGGTGGCCGTAGCCCCCAACAGCTCCGCAAGTGTGCTTCCCGATGCCATCAACATGGTTTTTCTTCCTTTCTGTTTCTCTTCCCGTATTTCATTCCCGCCGCGGCGGTCAGTCAAATTCATCCGCGGACAGGAAATATTTGCTCACCGAATCTCTCACCGGAGAGTGGTCGGACACCAGGTCCGATATGAATTCCGGGAAATACCCGGTGTACTTTATCTCGGTGACCACGTCAGGGAACACCGTGACAAACTGCATGTTCTCATCAAACAGGTCAAGGTTGCCTCTGCTGGCCCTTACACCGCTGTCAAAGGTTATGCGAACATCCCCCAGCGGGTATGTGAACGCCCGCCTGTCGTATTCCACCACTACCGACGGCCTGTAAACGTTTTCCGACATGGTAACGTACAGCTCGTCCAGCAGCGGGTCGTTTCTCCCGCACAGCACCGAGAGGTCCCCGTCCGCAAGCCGGTAGGCAAAGGCCTTTGTCACCCACACCGACCTTTTTTTCTGAACTCCGCCTCTCTTTTCCTTGAGCTCCAGCTTGGCGTTTTCCTGCTTCGGGTCGTATATCCGCAGCCTTATCTTTCGCCGGGAGAAAACTCCCATTTCCTTGTCCGCCGCGTCGTCCCCGTAGGGTGTGTCAAAATACAGGCTCCTCACCCGGTACCCGCCGCCCTTGCCGTGGGCGTCCTCCTTCATGAACGGGGCGAGCCTGTCCGCCAGCCTCCGGGCCTCATGCCGGCTGAGAAGATACTTGGTCTCGCTCCTCATAACCTCGATAGCCGCCATCTTTCACGCCTCCCCGCCAAAAGCCCCTTAAGTTTACCTGAATGATATGAATCTTTTTCCCTTCGCGGTAAGTATTCCCCGCGTGTTTTCCCTGGATACGGAAAACTGTTCCCGCGTCACGTAAAATTTCATTTTTCTCCCGTCCGCGTCGAACACAAGGACGTATTTCTTCTTTTTGTCCGACCCGCTTCCCGCGGTTTTCACTTCCCTTTTCCTCAGCACGGCCTCCGTCTGCTTCGCCGGGAAAACGTACGCCCTGAGAAGCTCGGCGGCGCCTATCCACACAAACGGAAGCACGACCACCACCAGGCAAATAATAAATATCCCCGTATTGTCCATTCAGGCCCTGCCTTTCTCTTCTTTTCTCGGTTCCTCCCCGCAGAGAGACGTACCCGACGACTCCGTCGCGTCACTCCCGCTATTATACTACCCCTTTCCTTTCAAGGCAAGACCCGGAGGCAATTTTAGAGGATTTTTCTTCCGCCGGCGTCCGGGGCCGGCGCCCGCGCGCAGAGCGTCACGAGGGCGTCCCGCGTGAAAGCCGCCGTCCTGAGGCGGCAAAGCTGCTCCGGCGTCCGGGGCCGCGTCCCTTCCCCGAAAGCGGGAGCCTCATCCAAAGGCTTTTTCGGCGTCACGGCAAAATTACGCCCGCCTCCGGAAACCCGGAGACGGGCGAGCCGCTCAGCGTTCCGAAAGGGGCACGTATTTCACATCGTCCTTTACGCTTACGTACGCCGGCCTTATGATTTTCCCGGCGTTCTGTATCTCCTCTATCCTGTGAGCGCTCCAGCCCGCGATCCTCGCCGTGGCAAAAATGGGGGTGTACAGCTCGCAGGGCAGCTCCAGCATCTGGTATACAAGGCCGGAATAAAAGTCCACGTTGGCGCTGACGCCCTTGTACATCCTTCTCTTGGAAGCGATTATCTCCGGCGCGAGCTCCGCCACCGTCTCGTAAAGGGCGTAATCCTTTTCAAAGCCCTTTTCCACCGCAAGGGATTTTGCGCAGTCCATAAGTATGTCCGCTCTGGGGTCGGAAAGAGAGTAGACCGCGTGGCCCATGCCGTAAATAAGTCCCGCCCCGTCGAAAGCCTGTTTATCCAGAAGTCTTCCGAGATACTTCGCCACCTCGTCCCTGTTTTCGGTATCTATGGATTTCTTCATGTCCTCAAACATTCTCACCACCTTGATGTTGGCTCCGCCGTGGCGCGGGCCCTTCAGGGAACCCAGCGCCGCCGCTATGGCCGAATAGGTGTCGGTGCCGGAGGAGGTCACCACGTGGGTGGTAAAGGTGGAGTTGTTTCCGCCGCCGTGTTCCGCGTGGAGCACCAGCGCAAGGTCGAGAATCCTTGCCTCAAGCGGGGAAAACTTCCCGTCCTCCCTGAGAAGGCGCAGCAGGTTTTCCGCCGTGGAAAGCTCCGGGTCCGGCAGGTGTATGAAAAGGCTTTTCCCCTGGTGGTAGTGCTGGTAGGACTGATACCCGTAGACCGACAGCATGGGGAAAACCGCAATAAGCTGGAGGCACTGCCGCAGCACGTTGGCCACGGATATGTCGTCCGGGTTGTCGTCGTAGGCGTAAAGGCCCAAAACGCTCCTTGAAAGTATGTTCATCATGTCTTTACCCGGAGCCTTGAGTATCATGTCCCTCACAAAGGACGTGGGCAGACTCCGAAAATCCGCAAGCTCCTCCGAAAAACGCTTGAGCTGCTTTGCGTCGGGGAGGTCGGAAAAGAGAAGGAGATAGACCGTTTCCTCAAATCCGAAACGCTTATCCTTCAAAAACCCGTTTACCAGGTCCCGCACGTTCACACCGCGGTAATACAGTTCACCCCTGCAGGGCTGGCCGTTTTCCTTCGCCTTTATCTTGGAAACTTCAGTAAGTCCCGTGACCACACCGTTCCCGTCGATATCTCTAAGTCCCCTGAACACCTTGTGCTGTGTGTACATTTCCGGAAGTATGTGGTTGTTCCTGTCGGATATCTGTGCAAGCTCCGCGATGTACGGAGTGATCTCCGAATAGTTTTTCTTCATCCTGATCCCTCGCTTTCCCGAATAAAGCGGCCCCGGCGAAGCGTTTCCGCCGGGCCCTTTTTTGCTTTTTTGTCCCGCCGTGCCGGTGCGGAAAATCGACACGTATACGCATACGACGGCAAAAAGCATTGTTCGTATACCCGTAGTATACCACATCCCGGCGGATTTTTCCACCCCTAAAAATCCGGGCCGGATTCCGGGCCTTTACGGGAGCGGCGCGGGGGTGCGGGGGCGGACAAACAAAAAAAACAGAAGCGGGCGGGGAATCTCTTTCTGCGTCGACAGGAGTGACGCGGGGCAGGTCACGGTTGCGGGAGGGATACGCAGATTAAATAAGCGGACGCAGCCGGGGACGGGCGGACGGAGTCGCCGGAAAAACGCCGCGGCGTACAGGTGGGTATGCGGTGGGGAGCGGGCACGGGGCGGAGTAAGCAGCAAGTCGCGGGGGTGCGCGCGGCGGGCGGCGGGGCCGCCGAAAAAACCGGAACGGGCGGACGGCGGCGTTCTCGGCGACACGCAGGGCGAGCAGGCGGCGTTGGCGCGGCCGGGTAGCACGGGGCGGATGCGCAGAATGGGTGAAAGGTACAGGCTGTGAAAGAGTATGCGGCGCGCACAGACTTTCTGTAACTCTTCATAAGCATGCGTCCCCTCCCCCGCACCCGAAAGCAGCAGGTCAGGTCACGGTTGCGGGAGGGATACGCAGATTAAATAAGCGGACGCAGACGGGGACGGGCGGACGGAGTCGCCGGAAAAACGCCGCGGCGTACAGGTGGGTATGCGGCGGGGACGGCGGGACAAAATATAATTATTGCAGCCGCGCTGTTAATCCGTCTTGTGACGACGGCGCCGTTACTCTTGTGGGATAGGTTTCGGCACGCCTGTAATTACACGATTGTAATTATAAAGGCACTGTTTATTTGTTCGGTTAAAAGAAAAAAGAGGGTCAATCCCTCTTTTTTCCTTTTTTGCTCCTTATTTCAAGCGATATTTCTATGACGTATATCGTCGTTATGATCATGCATATCGTTTGTATTATTTCCATCATTTTACCGCCCTCCGTGTATTATGATCCCGTTTGTTCTCTGCCGATAACCGAGATATGCGCAAAAAAGCCGGACCGGGACCGGTCCGGCCGATTGCTTCATGCAAACTTTTTCAGTAAAACACCGCTACGGGGGATTCGGGCTTCTCGGCCGGGGTTATCTCAAAAACATGTATCACAGGGCCGCGGCTCTTGTAAAACCTGTTTTTTTCAAGGCGTATCTCCCCTCTCAGGCGTATCCAGTCATAGCTGTGAAGCGCCTTGGCCTTTTCCGCCGCTTCCCCGGTCTCCGACACGCAGAGAAGGCCGTTATAGGCTATGTCTTCCTCGCAGCAGGTCATGACGTGCCTCCCGGCAAAAAAGCTCCCGGCGGGAAGCTCTTTCCCCGCGGCGACGACTGCCAGAAATTTCACCTGCTTGCCCGCATAGTCGCTCATGTTCTCCGAAAGGTCCCGGTACCACAGGGCATAGTCCCGGTCCGCTATGTCTATCACCGCCGCCTCCTTGTCAAAGGGCAGCGGGTCCTCCTCGTCGTCGTATTCGGTGCTGCCGTCCTCGTATTCGTAGGCGATATCGCACCGGCGGGACAACCCCCTCACCAGCTTGTGGAGCGGGCCCGTGTCCGCGCCCGGGGCAAGCCTGTTGAATACCGCCATCTCGCACAGGGTGATCTTGTCCGCCACAAGAGAGCGCATGTTCATATTGTACATCTCCGCGGTGGGACCGTGGAAAAAGCAGAAGCACTGGGCGATCTGCCATCCCTCGGGCAGCCCCTGATAAAGCAGGGACGTGGGCCACATACCGTTATATTCGCACATCACCCGGTCCGCCGAATATTTCTCCGCCAGCGCCGACAGCTTGTCGGGGTTGAACCTCTCCTGACGGTCTATGCTCTCGATAAACACCCTGTCCGACGGGAAGCGGGACGGGTCAAGGCCGGTCTCCCCTTCCTCGCAGAGCAGGACGAGTATCCTGTCTCCGTCGTTGAACCTTTCGTCTTCAAGCACTCCCTGCATGAACGTGGTTTTCCCCGAATCCAGAAATCCCAGAAACAGGTATACGGGCATTTCCTTAACTTTCATTTCTTCCGCCTCCGGTTTCAGAAAAGCTCTTCAAGCGCGGACTCCTTCAGCCCGGACCCTATCACGCAAAGCCTGCCCGTGGCCGCCGGGGAGCCGTCCCTCACGTCGGCCTCGCCGGGTACGTAGTCAAAATGTATCCAGCCTCCGGAAAGGTTCCTCACTATGCCCTTCGCCCGCAGGACTTCCCCGTATTTTTCCCCGTCCGAAAGAGAAAGCAGCTTCTCCCTTATCTCCTCAGGGGCGTACGCCCCGGCGGTCTCCTTTCCCCAGCTGGAAAACACCTCGTCGGCGTGATGATGTCCGTGACATTCCCCGTCGTGATCATGGTGATGGCCATGGCGCTCTTCGTCATGGTCATGGTCGTGGTGGTGGCCGCAGCATTCCCCGTCTTCGTGGTGGTGGCCGCAGCATTCCCCGTCTTCGTGGTGATGACCGTGGCATTCCCCGTCGTGGCCGTGACGGTTCCCGTGGCACTCCTCGTCTTCGTGGTGATGGCCATGGCACTCTTCGTCATGGTCATGGTCGTGGTGGTGGCCGCAGCATTCTTCGTCTTTGTGGTGATGACCGTGGCATTCCCCGTCGTGGTCATGGCGGTGCCCGTGGCAGACGGGACAGGCCTCCTCCTCAAGCTCTCTGAGCCGGGCGTCAAGAGTGTCCCTGTTCTCTATGACCGC
>CASDVX010000028.1 GCA_949284545.1 uncultured Eubacteriales bacterium | reverse complement strand
TGGAAAGCCCGGGGATACGTGACGGCCATGACCGGAGACGGCGTGAACGATGCGCCCTCCATAAAGAGCGCGGATATCGGCATAGGCATGGGCATCACCGGCACGGACGTAACCAAAAACGTCGCCGACATGGTCCTTGCGGACGACAATTTCGCCACCATAGTGGGAGCCGTGGGCGAGGGCCGCCGCATATACGACAATATACGCCGGGCCATACAGTTCCTGCTCAGCTCCAACCTGTCGGAGGTCCTGGCGGTGTTCTTCGCATCGGTCTTCGGCTTCACCATCCTTCGTCCGACGCATCTGCTGTTCATCAATCTCGTGACGGACTCCTTCCCCGCCCTGGCTCTGGGCGTGGAAAAAGCCGAAAAGGGTATAATGGAGAGAAAGCCCCGGAAGTCCTCTGACGGAATCTTTTCCGACGGATTGGGGGTCGACGTGGTATATCAAGGCGTTTTTGTGGCGGCTCTCACCATAATCGCATATTTCATCGGCAAGTCCTTCGACAATATGATAGTTACGGAAAACGGAATGCTCATAAGCGATTACGGCATGACCATGGCGTTTTTGACCATGTCCATGTGCGAGATATTCCATTCCTTCAACATGCGTTCACGCCGCGGGTCGGTCTTTACCGTAAAAAGCGCTAACATTCCGCTTTTTGGGGCCATGCTGGCTTCTCTTGCTCTCACGGCGGTGATAATCGAAGTCCCCGTGCTGGCCGATATGTTCGGGTTCGCCCCACTGGATATAACCCATTATCTCATTTCTATGGGGCTTGCGTTCTGCATAATGCCGGCGGTTGAAATCGTCAAGCTTATAAGCCGGGCCGTATCGTCACGCCGCTCACGGTGATAAATCCGTTACTCCTTTAATCTTCATTCGCCGGGCTTCCATCTTACGCGTGCAGTAACGCCGCAAAGAAAAATCGAGGACCTGAAGGCGCGTTTTGCCTTCAGGTCCCATTTTGTATTTCGTCTTATCCGCGTGCCGCGCGTCCGGCCCGTAACATCGCTTTTTCGTGGTTAAAGGAGACTTCTGCGAAGTTCCTCCGGCGAAAGGGCGCTCATGTACGCCGGGGGTATGTCCAGCATGGTGTGGCAGCCCGTTTTCCCTTCGTTGTGCAGCTTCCACGCGGCGCGCGCCACTGCCACAAGAATGCAGGAAGTGAACTCGGGGTTGGAATCCAGCTTCAGGCTGTACTTTATCACATGGGTATTTTCCCCGTTTATTCCCGTGCTGCCCGTGCGTATCACGCTGCCGCCGTGAGGCATACCGGAATGGTCTCTCTTCATCTCCTCGGCGGATATGAAATGCACCGTGGTATCGTAGTCGGCGAAGTAATTGGGCATGGTCTTTATCTCTCTTTCTATGCGCTCAATGTCCGCGCCTTCCTTCGCCACCACATAGCATTCGCGGGTATGCTTCTGCCTTGCGGTGAGGACAGGCCTTTCCCCCGAAGAGACGGATTCCACCGCCGCGTCTATGGGAACGGTGTACTGTCTCGCGTCCGCTACTCCCTCTATGCGGCGTATGGCGTCGGAATGGCCCTGGCTGACTCCCCTGCCCCAGAAGGTATAATCCGCGCCGTCCGCAAGTATGGCGGAAGCGTAGGCTCTGTTTACGGAGAACATGCCCGGATCCCATCCTGCGGATATGACGGCTGTTTTTCCCGCCGCCCGGGCAGCCATGTCCACCTTTTCAAAATGCTGAGGGATATTGGCGTGTGTATCGAAGCTGTCCACGATATTAAACACGGACGCGTATTTCGGGCTCTGCTCGGGAAGGTCTGTGGCGCTTCCTCCGCAAAGAATAAGCACGTCTATCTCGTCCGCCATTTTTCCCGCTTCCGACGCAGAGATCACCGGCACGGACGGATCAAGCAGGCGCAGGCTTCCCGGATCCCGGCGGGTGAACACCGCCTTAAGCTCCATGTCCGGATTCTGCTTTACCGCGCACTCCACGCCTCTGCCCAGATTGCCGTATCCCATTATTCCCAAACGTATACTCATATCAAACATCCCTTTCAGACGTCCGGCAAGGCGCGCTCTGCGCTCTTATTCCCGGCTCACGGTGACAATTTTACTTTCGGCTCCAAAAAAAATCAATACGCGCGGGCATATGTTTTCAATTTATTTTTTTTTAGCCGGGCAAGGATTCGTCCCTGACGCGTTTGATTTTTAACGCAGCGGAGGCTATCAGCAGCGCCGTGCATACGCCCGCAAGTCCTCCCGCCGTGTCTATCAGCACGTCGGTTATCTGCCCGCTCCTCCCGGGGACAAAAAGCTGATGTATCTCGTCCTGAACAGCCCACACGGCGCACAGTATCAGCGGCGCGCAGAATCTGATCCGGCGGTTTCCCGTCACGGTCGATGCCGCGAGCACCCCCAGTCCGCCGAGTATAGCGAATTCCGTAAAATGAGCCGCCTTGCGCACCGGTCCGGAAATGCTCGAAATCAATTCCGCCTTTTCAGATTCACTCATGTTTCCCAGCCCGCCGCCGAAAAACTCAGCGAGCACCCGGGTGACGGCCCCGCTTACGGCCGAGGATTCTCCCGAATCCTGTGAAGAAAACGCGCATATTACGGCCATCCAGAATATGAGCAGTGCAAAAGCAAACACCCTTATAACGATTTTCCCGGTCAAATCCGACCCCCGTCCTTTTCCTCCGTCAGCACCTCAGCTCATACCGTGGGCTCAAGGCGCGCGGCATGATTTACCGTATTTTTCCCCGCCGGTGCGGCCGTTTTCTTAAATTTTTGTGAAAAGTGGTGACAACAGTCCGGCATAAATATATAATATACACATCGACGACGGATTTTTCAAGCGGGGGTGTTTTTTGTGCTGCTGACCGTGGATATCGGGAATACCAACATCGTCATGGGCGCATACGAGGGTGAAAAGCTGCGTTTTATCAGCCGCATCACCACGGCCCGCGACAGAACCGCAGACGAGACGGCGGTCACTTTAAGGGACGTGTTGCGTCTCTACGGCGTGGACGGCGCCGATTTTGAAGGCTCCATAGTTTCTTCCGTGGTCCCGCCGGTCACTGCGTCGTTCATACCCGCTCTGGAACGTATCACCGGGAAAACTCCGCTGGTGGTCGGGCCGGGGATAAAGACCGGGCTGAACATACGCATAGACAATCCCGCCCAGCTGGGCGCGGACCTCGTGGTGGACGCGGTGGCGGCCATGGCCAGATACGAAAAGCCTCTTATCGTCTGCGATATGGGGACCGCCACCACTATCTCGGTCATCAACGAGAAGGGGGAACTGCTCGGCGGTTCCATACATCCGGGCGTGCGCGTGGCGCTGGAGGCGCTGTCCGGAAGGGCGGCTCAGCTCCCGGTCATCGGGATCGAGGCTCCGCCCCATGTTATCGGGACAAATACCGTGGACTGTATGAAGTCGGGGGCCGTCATAGGCGCAGCGGCGATGCTGGACGGCATGATAGAACGCATAGAGGAGGAGCTCGGGCAAACCTGCACGGTGGTTGCCACGGGCGGTCTCTCTGCGGAGATATCACGCCATACCCGCAGAAAGGTGATCCACGATCCCGAGCTTCTCCTTGAGGGTCTGCGCATACTCTATAAGAAAAACGCCTGACTTTTTTGCAAATTCCGCCGACGGTAAAAATTTGCGCTGCACCGAAACCGGGCAGCAGCAGGGAGGATTTACAATGAAAACTCAGTCAAAGTCCGTAAAGCTGGCGCTCCTGGGGCTCTTTACAGCGGTCATCATCCTTATGGCATTCACGCCGCTGGGATATCTGCGCACCCTGGGCCTGGAAATCACCTTCATAGTCATACCCGTGTCCGTGGGGGCCGTTCTTCTCGGTCCGGCCGCCGGCGCATTTCTCGGAGGGGTATTTGGGGTCTCCAGCCTCATACAGTGCTTCGGCTTCAGCCCCTTCGGAGCGGCGCTTCTTTCCATCGACGCGCTGGCCACCGTGTTCACCTGCATAGTCCCCAGAGTCCTTGTAGGCTTTCTCACCGGTCTCATTTTCAAGGGGCTTTCCCGCACCCGTGTCAACCGCACGCTGTCAATCGTCATAAGCAATCTCTGCTGTCCGCTGATAAACACCCTGCTCTTTATGAGCTGCGTGGTGCTTTTCTTCTACGGCACGGATTATATACAGGAATTTGTAACTTCTCTGGGAGCGGCAAACCCGTTTATGTTCGTGCTCCTCTTCGTGGGGATAAACGGAGCCGTGGAGGCCGGGGTGTGCTTTGTTGCGGGAAGCGCCGTGTCCGAGGCTCTCGACGTGGTATTCAGAAAGACCCGCACGCCTGCGGCGCAGGAATAACACGGGAATAATCCCCGTCCGCCGTTTTCTCCGGCGAGTCTCTGCGCGCTGGTAACGGCGCGCGTATGTTTCACGCCTGAGCGGCAAAAGCCTGCCGGGACGGGCGATATCCGGCAATCCTTACATATGATAAAAGAACGCATATCAAAACCTGTGTTTTGATATGCGTTCTCTTTTCGCACGGGCATGGAAACGGCAGCAGCGGCGGACGGTCCACCGGCAAATGAATTTTTTATCCGTCCGCCGATCAGACACAGGCGGTAAGACAATCCGGCTCTTTCGCCGGGCGCGTCAAACGGAAATATCAACTCTTTCGCCGTCCGCATCTTCCACCTCTATTATTTTCCATTCCCGGTGTTTTCTGCGAAAGCGCCGCAGGATTTTTGCCATACGGAGTATCTGCCGCCGCGTAAAGCATATGCCGTGCTTTTCAAGCCTTCTTCTGATCCACAAGGCCGCCGGGCGGCTTAAAATCACCCCTGTGGGAATGGGTATGCGCAGCTCATTCCCGTCATTTTCCTTTATGTATATCTTCATCTGTCACTCGACCACTATCCTGACTTTGTCGCCGTCCGAGGACTCGACCTCCAGCAGATCCCCCACGACTCCCCGGCTTATCATATCGGCGATACGGACGAAATCGATGCTTTTCAGTGTTTCGTTGCCGGATATCTGCGGCAGCGCCGCACCTGCTTTTATCGCCTCAAGCACTAAAGCCACGGGGAGATTTATCTTTACTCTGTCCCCGTCGGAGGATTCCACTATAAGCCGCAACAGCATGTCGTTTACATCCCCCCGCTTTTCCTCGGGGAGAAGTCTCGTCCCGGGACCTTCCGCGGCTTTGCCCGACAGGAGCTCATCCGCAGTGACACCGAGTATGCGGGCAAGCTCAGGGATCAGGCTTATGTCCGGGCAGGACTGATCGTTCTCCCATTTGCTCACCGCCTGAGGGCTGACGTTCAGCATTTGTGCGAGATCGTCCTGCTTAAGTCCCTTTTGCCTGCGGAAAAGGGCTATTCTGCTGCCTATGGTGGTTTCCATATCAGGTCTCTCCTTTCATTTTGCCGCTATATTGTACCATACATGCAAGGCAAAGTGAACGCACGGACGGTTAATTGTCCGGCATTTCACGCAACCATTGGTTTAATATTAATCAACCTGCAGTTGATATGCCGCCGAATGGGGGATAATGACATGCAAAGTCTGCTGCGCCGCCGGGTTTTACGCATTAGCGGTAATACAAAAGAAATACGGCCCGCCCTGCGGCAGACCGTATTTGTTTACGTTTTCCCTCACGTCAAAGAAGATTTCCCTTCTGTTGGCCGGATGCGGTATATGCGGGCATATGCGGCATACCGGTCCGCAAAGGCATCCGACGGCGCACGCCGATGCACGCCTCCCCGGGAGTATGCACCATGCACGTCACGTTCCTCCGCGCAGCCGAATGCCCGCTCATGGGGCCGAAACGCTGTCTCTCTTTTTGCGGGAGCGCAGATCACGCTGCCAGGGCGTCAAATTTCTTCGCGCTCACCTTTATGACCAACAGCCTAACCAAAAGCGCCGCCGCGAGGCAGACTCCACAGGCCGCCCATATCACCGCCAGCGGGGGCAGAAATACCGCCAGGAACCCGCCTGCCACGGACAGCAGCACCGCCGCGAGCATACCTACAAGCACCATGATTATCACCGCGCCGCTCTGTTTGACCACGGCGGTTTCGCTGACGAAATCAAACTTCGGCATGGCGGTATTTATCGCCACGCCCGCATACGCGATGAGCGCGGTAAACAGCATGGTGAGTACAAACACCGACAGTCCGTCCGCAGCCGAGCCGGTCGCTATGCCCGCAAGCAGCGAGGAAAGAGCCACCGGAGGAGCGCTTATGACGATGTGCGTCGCCGCTTTTGCCAGAAGAACATCCCGCGCACGTACCGGAGCGGATTTGATCACCCACAGGTTTTTGCCCTCCAGAGATACGGACGGCGCGGAAATGCAGGTCATGCCGGCAAGGAAAAGCGCCACGGCGGCAAATATCAGCACCTCAAAACTCCTGTCAAGCCCTATCATCGAAATTGCGGACTCGAGAGTCCCACGGCTCACCAGCGCAAACACAGCCAGAATCACCATGAATACGAGACCGGAAGCAGCGTTAAACATATACATGGGCGAAGCAAATAAATGGGAAGCCTCCTTGGAAATCAAAGCAGTGCGAAGATTTCTGACATTCATTTCCCCCGCTTTATATTTGCGTTTTTTCGCCGCGGTTTTGCGCGTAACTATGCTTATGAAGTTTCTCTGCAGGAGATAGAACACCCCGGCAAACACGGCTGCGCAGACCGCCGCAAGCAGCAGACCGCTGAGAATATCGCCCTCGCAGGCCCTGCCGAACCAGTAAAACGGAAGTATCCACATGACGGCGGATGCGATGGACTCCGCGTTAGCCTGGATCCCGGCGATTATGTTGTTTAAGTTGAAATAGAACACCATGTAGGCCCCGAAAAACAGGAACAGCAGCACCGTCTGCACTATTTCCTTGCGGCGCAGGCGGGACGAAATCGCCGCGATAATCCACGCTATTGCACAGGTAAAGGCCGCGGAAAGAAGTATCAGGGCTATGGACGACACCGCGAAAAACACGCCGCCCAGCGGGGAAAGGATGCCGCTCGCCGCGCCCACCGCGGCAAACGGGATCAGTACGACCCCGCCGTAACAGGCGTTCAGTATGAGAAGCGTCATCATTCTCGCCGTGACTATCGCCGCGGGATGCACCGGCATGGAAAGCAGGAGCTCGTTGTCCTTCGCGTCGTACAGGGCCGACACGGTATAGAAGACAGAGCCGACAAACATCAGCATGAACGCCATTATTCCCCCGCCGGAGTAATAAAACCACACGCCGGTTATCTCGCTTATCTGGCTCAGCCCGAACGCCATGGTCGCAAACAGCATCATAAATACCAGCGCCAGCATGAGGATGATAATCCCGGTCCCGGCCAGCGACGCGTTCTTTTTCGCAGAAAGCTTGTTGCGGCTCATGGACGACATGGCGCGGGACAGATTTACCTTTATAAGCTGCTTAATCATGTCCGCCCTCCAGCTCCAGGAAGACTTCCTCAAGAGAGGCGTCCCCCCTGACCTCGTCCATGGGTCCTGACACCACGAGCTTACCGCCCTTGATTATTGCCACCTTGTCGCAGAGCTTCTCCGCCGTCTCCAGTACGTGAGTGGAAAAAAATATGGCCGTGCCGTTGTCGCACATGGTTCTCATGAGCTGCTTCAGCTGATGGGACGCGGCAGGATCCAGACCTACAAAGGGTTCGTCCATGAGCAGGAGCGCCGGGTCGTGTATGAGAGCGGATATGACGGCAAGCTTCTGCTTCATCCCGTGGGAATAGGAGCTTACCCGCTGCGCCAGATCGGAGGTCAGTCCCAGCATATCAGAATACCGCCCTATGCGGTCCTCTCTCTCCTTCTTGGAAACTCTGTAAACGTCCGCTATGAAGTTCAGGTACTTTATCCCCGTCATGAATTCGTACAGATCGGGGTTGTCCGGGATATATGCAAGCCTGCTTTTGCACGCTATGGGATCGCGCGCCATGCTGATCCCGTCTATGTATATCTCCCCCGCGTCCGGCTTGATTATTCCGCAACACGCCTTGAGCGTGGTGGTCTTCCCCGCTCCGTTGTGGCCTATAAAGCCGTATATCTCGCCCTTCTTTATGTGGAGAGACAGATCGTCTACGGCCACTTTGTCCCCGTATCGCTTGGTGTAATGTTCTATCCTCAGCATAATTTTACCGCCTTTCCGGATAACTGTGATATGATTGTAACATATGGTCAAGTGATTGTCAACATTTATTTTTGTTTCCGGAATATTGAAACCAAAACCGTGCGTCGGGTATCGTCAGGGACGCGCCGCCCGGGTCTTTATCCGTCCGGCTGCAAACGGGGCACGGCCGCCGGCTGCCTGTTTGCGGCGGCATTATCTGAATTCCCGCCTGACCGCCGCGTTCACATGCACCGGCGACACGTCGGCCCTCACCTTGTCCCCGGGGGCTATATCCGTCCCGGTTATGTCGGCCACGCAGTGGGTGAGCCCTATCCTCCCTATCAGCCTGCATTTCCTTCCCTTTATATGCACATAGATGCCTTCATCTTTTATAAACCGTTTCAGTGTCCCGAGGACGCTTCGCAGGGTATATTTTTCCGCGGACGGCGAAATCCCGAGTCCGTCCATGTGCCCCATGGGTATTACCGCGATCTTCACCGGCCGGCGGGCGGTATACGTCCCTCCGTAGCCCACGGAATGTCCTGCGGGAAGGTCTTTTACCTCCACCACCTCCGACTCAAGAAAGCCTATGCGCTCAAGGCCGGTGTCTTTTGAACAGATGAGCCTGCCCGTGAAAGCGCTGCCTATCCTCACTCCCTGCATGGCTACATCCTCCGCGTTGAACAGTGCGGCCGAGCTCGCGCAGTGGAGCATTCCCGGGTCGACGCCCCGAGCTTTCAGTTCTTCCGTCATTTTAACAAATGCGCGCTGCTGCTCTTTCGTGAGGGAAACGCTGCGAAACGCATTGCTGAAATGCGTGTAGGCCCCGGTAAAATCAAGCCCCGGCAGCCCGTACACGGAGGCGGCCTCGTCCTCCTGCCCCGGCATAAAGCCGTATCTGCCCAGGCCGGTGTCTATTTTAAGATGGCATTCAACCCGCCTGCCCAGCTTTTCCGCCGCACGGCTCATAACCAGTCCGCTTTCCGCAGACCCTATGGTAGCAATACAGCCGTCCTCCGCTATCATCTCGGCTTCCTCGGGTATGCAGGTGGAACGCATCACAAGTATCCTGCAGCCCTCCGCCGCAGAACGCACCTTCGCTATGTCCTCCGGCTCAGTGACCGCAAGAGTCTTTATCCCGTTTTCAAAAAGTATGCCGGCGAGCTCCGCCGTTCCCAGCCCGTAACCGTTTCCCTTGACCACGCCGATAACGGGCACGCCCGCTTTTTCCTCAACCCTTTTTATGTTGCGGATAAGCGCTTCCTTTTCTATCACGTAAACGCTCATTTGTGCTTTCAGCCTCCCGATTGACGAAACGTCCTTCTGCTGAACTTTTGAACATCCGCCTGTCACGGCCTGTGAGCTCTGAAACGGAGCTCCGCGGCTGTTCGGTGTGATTGTATCATACGGCACATGTCTCTTCAATGCCTTTAAGCCGGGCATCCCCTTAAATTAATATACATACGGTATTATTATGCTCTTTATTTACCCGCGGTATACATAATTGTGCAAGGCACACCTCTCATCTGCCTCCGTTTTCTCACGGGCAACCGCTCTCAGGGCGCTCCGCGTTCCTCCGCAATGCAAAAACAGCGGGAAGGTGGCTTCCTTCCCGCTGTCCGTTTGTATGTACGTCTTTAATCCGTCAGTTGAGACGGTATGTTTCCCATGCGGTGTTGTAAAGTTCCGCCGCGTCGCCAAGATCGTCAAAGTACTCGCAGCGGGCTATCGTCTCGGAGTCCGGGTTAAAGGCCGGGTTGTTCCTCAGCTCCTCGTCTATCTGCTTGAGAACCTCCGTCTGGGGGGTGGAGTACATGATATACTCGGTATTCTTGAGAGCTATCTCAGTGGAGCAGATAAAGTCTATATAAGCGTACGCTCCGTCGGGGTTCTTACCCGTTTTGGGCATGATCATAGCGTCAACCCACACGTTGCTGCCCTCCTTGGGCACAGCGTAGGCGAGGTCGGGGTTGGCGTCTATCATGGCGAGAGCGTCTCCGGAATATTCCACGGTGAGCGCGTACTGTCCGGCTATCATGGGATCCTTGAGGCTGTCTACGCCTATGGTGGGATTCATGGTGCTCTTCTGCTCAAGCAGAGCGTCAAGCGCTTCGTTTATTTCATTCTCATCGGTGGAATTGAGGGAATACCCGCAGTACTTGAGAGCCATTCCCATGGTGTCGCGCAGGGAATCGAGCACCTGTATCTGTCCCGCATATTTGGTGTCCCACAGTATGTCCCAGCTGTCCACGGTCTCGTCCACCAGCTTGGTGTTGTACACTATGCCCACCGTGCCCCACATATACGGTACGGTATATTTGTTTTCCGGGTCGTAAAGGCCGCCCTTGAGGTCCTCCGAAATGTACTTATAGTTCTCAAGGCGCGACGTGTCTATTTCATTGAGGACGTCCTCATTTATCATTTTCTCTATGATGTAATCCGAGCACACCAGCACGTCGTAGGCCACGCCGCTGCTGAGCTTCTGATACATCGCTTCGGGGGTCTCGGCCGTGTCGTCATAGACCACCTTATACTGGGGATACGCCTTTTCAAATTCCTCTATAACGCCTTCACCTATGTAATCGCCGTAGCTGAGAACATAGATTTTTTCCCTCCCGTCATTGCAGGAGGCCAGGGCAAGCATTGCCGACAGGGCCATGGCGACTGCAGCCGCAAACGATACGATCCTTTTCATTTTCCACATTTTCCTTTCGTGTTTACTTTGCGGCCTGAACCGCATTGTTTTTATTTTTTGACGGTTTACGGAAGTTGATGAGAAGCAACAGCACGAAAACCGCTACAAACATAAGGGCCGACAGGGCGTTTACCGTGAGAGGCACGGTCCTTTTTGTCATGGCGTTTATCTTTACAGACAGGGTTATAAACTCGGAACCTGAGGTGAAATAGCTGATTATAACGTCGTCCAGCGACAGTGTGAACGCCATGAGCAGTCCCGATATCACTCCCGGCATTATCTCGGGCAGGGTTACCTGCGCGAACGCCTTGGCCGGAGGCGCCCCCAGGTCCAGCGCCGCCTCATATGTGCTGGTGCTGAGGTTTCGCACCCTCGGCATCACCGACAGCACCACATATGGGATGTTAAAGGCCACATGGGCTATGAGCAGCGAACCGAAGCCCAGCGGTATGGACAGAAACGTGAAAAGCATCATCAGGGATATACCCGTGACTATTTCCGCGTTTAACATGGGGATGTTGTTCACTATCATGGTGACCCGCTTGCCCAGCGGCGTCATGCGGCATATGACGATGGCCGCGTAGGTGCCTATCACCGTGGCTATCACCGACGCGCACACCGCCACCAGAAGCGTGTTGCCCAGCGATTCCAGAAGGCCGTTGTCGTTTTGGAACAGTTTTTCGTACCATTGGAGGGAAAATCCCTCGAATATGCCGCGCCGGTCCCCTGAGTTGAAGGAAAAGATTATTACCAAAACTATCGGCGCGTATAAAAATATCAGTATAAGACCCAGATATATGTTTCTGCCTATATTTTTCATCTGCGGATACGGCCCTCCCTTGCCCGTTTCATTCTCCGCCGGCCGGCGGGAGCGTCTCACATCGCCGTGTCTCCGTCCTTATCCACCGCGTTCACCACCGTCATTATGATTATGACGGCTATCATTAAAAGCAGCGAAAGGGCGCTCCCCACGCCGGATATGCCCTCCATGGACACCTCCTGCTTAAATTTATACTCTATCAGGCTGCCTATGGTCATGTATTTGTTATTGAGCATCTGCGGTATTATGAATGTGGTCACCGCCGGAACGAACACCATGGTGATGCCCGAAACTATCCCCGGCATGGTGAGCGGCAGGTATATCCGGCGGAATACCGTGAGCGAGCCCGCACCCAAATCCCTGGACGCCTCTATCACGCGCTCGTCTATCTTGAGCATGGACGTGTATATGGGCAGTATAAGAAAAGGCAGGAAATTGTACACCATGCCCAGCGCTACCGCAAAATCGGAATTGATAAGCAGGCCGCTGTCAAAGCCCAGGCTCACCATGAGATTATCAAGAAGGCTCCCCTTATCTATTATCGATTTCAGCGCGTAGGTGCGTATGAGGAAATTCATCCACATGGGAAGCATGAACAGCAGTATGACAAAACCGCCTCCTGTCTTCATGCGGGACAGAAAATACGCCACCGGGTATCCTATGACCAGGCATACCGCCGTGCTCATAAGCGCGTGCCGGAAGGATATAAGTATGGATTTGAGGTAATTGGAATTCGTCGCCGCGGATATTATGTTTTCCGCGGTGTATCCCCCCGCCCCGTCGGAGAACGCATAGTACACCACGAGGAGCATCGGGATTATGGTGAAACACACCATCCATACCCACAGCGGCGCGGCAGCCAGCGTTTTCTTCAGCTTAGCCGACATCCGCTTCACCAGCTTCCTCCCTGCGGCGGATCCTTATCCTGTCCGCGGGTATGTAAAGACTCACGGTCTGGCCCGGCATCACCTTTTCATAGGTGTGGACAAGGAAAAGCACATCGCCGCTGCGCACCGTTATCTCGTAGTCGTCTCCCTTGTATCTGAAATCCTCCACTTCCCCGGATATCACGTTAGGGCTGTCGTCACCCTTATCGGTTATCTGTATGTCCTGGGGAAGTATGTACACGCTCACGGTTTCCTCTTTCTCAAAGCCCCGGGCCGCGCAGTCGAAAACCTTCGTGCCTATTTCCACCCTGTCCTCCTCGGAATACCAGCCGGTGAGGACGTTAAACGGTATCTTCATTATCTGTATATTGTAGGGGTCTATCACCATGCCCACCTGCGTGCCCGGCTCGGACATGACCGTGGAGTGGACCTTCCACTGGAACACCTTGCCCTCCACCTGCTGGTCTATGAGCATTTCGTAATGCACGCCCTTGAATATGGTGCTTTTCACCACCCCGGTGAGCATCCCGTCTTCCGGGCGCACAATGACTATATCCTCGGGCCTGACCACCACGTCCACGTCCTCGTCGGTTTCAAAGCCCTTGTCCGCGCAGGCAAAGGTATGTTCCGCAAACTCACACACATAGTCCTTGTGCATGACACCCGAAAGTATATTGCTCTCCCCGATAAAGCCCGCCACGAAGGCGTTCACCGGCTCGTTGTATATGTCGGTGGGCGTGCCGATCTGCTGTATAACCCCGTTGTTTATGACCACTATGGTGTCGCTCATTGTGAGCGCCTCCTCCTGGTCGTGGGTCACGTATATGAACGTTATCCCTGTTTTGCGCTGGATGGCCTTAAGCTCCATCTGCATCTCCTTGCGCAGTTTCAGGTCCAGCGCTCCCAGCGGCTCGTCCAGCAAAAGCACCTCCGGCTCGTTTACCACCGCTCTTGCTATGGCTATCCTCTGCTGCTGTCCTCCGGAAAGGGAATCAGGCATCCTTTTCTCGAATCCCGACAGTCCTACCAGGGCCAGCGCCCAGGTGACCTTTTCCTTTATATCCTTCTCAGGCAATTTTTTTATCCGCAGCCCGAAGGCCACGTTCTCGTAGATGTTCATATGGGGAAACAGGGAATATTTCTGGAAAACCGTATTCACGTTGCGCTTGTGGGGCGGAACGTCGGTTATATCCCTGCCGCAGAACATGACACGGCCGGAGTCGGGTTTCTCAAATCCGCCCAGTATCCTCAGCGTGGTGGTCTTGCCGCATCCCGACGGACCCAGCAGCGTTATGAACTCGTTTCTCCTTATGTAAAGGCTCATGTCCTTTATTATCTCGTTGTCGCCGTAATATTTGGTGATATGCTCCAGATCGATTATGTGCTCCGACATTCGCTCGCTCCCCTTCCCCGTTCTCTCTCTTATGTGTGTATCGTCAGAAGGACGGCGGAGACACCACCCACAGCACCTTCGCCCTGCTCTTTCCGGGATTGGATATGTAATGCTCCCTGTCCGCAGTGAAATAGAAGCTCTCGCCCTTCCTCGCCCGGTACAGCGCCTCGCCCACGTGGACGTGCACCGTCCCCGCCAGCACATATCCGAACTCCTCGCCGCTGTGGGGTTCGTCCACCGGCGACCTGCCTCCGGGGTACAGCTCGCATATTATGGGCTCCATGTCGTTTTTCTGGCAGTTGGGCACTATCCACGTTATGCTGTGCCCCTCCTCCTCGCTTTCCTTGACGAAATAATCCTCGCCGGAAAACACCGTTTTTTCGTTGGTCTCCTCGTTGAAAAAATCGGACAGATTAGTCCCGAGACACTCCAGAATGTCCACAAGAGTGGATATCGACGGGGACGTCTGCTCGCTTTCCACCTGAGATATGAAGCCCTTTGACAGCTCGCTCCTGTTTGCAAGCTCTTCCTGCGTGAGCCCGTTTTTTATGCGCAGATCCCTGATCTTCGCCCCTATCATAAGCCCCGACAACTTCTCCGCCTCCCCAGCGACACTTACCTTTTTGTTAAGTATAACTAAACTTTTCCCGCTGTTTCGGGAAAGTAAACTTTTTGTTTATATCCGCTAAACCAAAACGATAGCATTATATCACATCCGTCACTCTTGTCAATATGTATTTTATGGTTTTTGAAAAAAATGTCCGACGGCGGCTTTGCGGCTCTCCTCCGGGATTGAAAAGCGGGGTTTTGTGTGGTATAATCCCCCTGTCTTTTGCGGATTACGTCCGTATTCCGTCTTAAATTACGGAGGTGTGTTCTTTGGCGAAGGTGTGTTCTTTGACGGAGATGTGTTCCCCGCGGACAGCGGGAAGGAGGATTTCCCTGTTCAAAAGGCTTTTGTGCGTCGCCGCGGCGTGTTCGCTGTGTCTTGCCTCCTGCGGAGAACAGGAAGGGCCGGCAGAACGCACTCCTATATCCTTTTCATCGGTGAACGAGCGGGGCAATACCAACGGCAATATAGCCAACATGGGCATGGGCGTTTCCCAGGGAGAATGGATAATATTTACCCACATGGAGGACGGCGGTCTCCTGAAAGCCTCAAAAGACGGGGGAAGGCATTGCTTTTCCCTCATGAGCGGGCTGAACGATATATTTGCCTGCATCAACCTTACCGGGTACCGGCTTGATTACATAAGCTCCGTTTACGGGGACATAAACACCGCCATGATAGACGACGAGACCGCTTCCGCTCTGATTTCCGGTACTTCTTACTGCATTCAGACGGTGGGCGGGTACGTTTACTACATCGACGAGAGCGGCGACGGGGGCGTGTACCGTTTTGACACGGAATCGGGAAAATCCGAAAGGATAGGTTCCCACGCCGCTTATGACGAGAACGTTACCTCTGAGAGCAGTCACGCCTCCTTTTCGATCGACGACGGATATCTTTATTATTGTGCAGCGGATGACGGATCCCGCATTTACAGGGTAGAGCTGGAATCCGGCGCGGAATCTCTTATAGGCGACGTGTCCGCCGATATGCTCATCGCCGACGGCGGCAGTATTTTCTTCGTGGGTTCCGACGACCGCTGCCTGTATTCCCTTTCCGATGACGGGAATTTCAAGCGTCTTACTCAGTGCGCGGTGGGAACGTTCAATTTTGACGGGCGTTATCTCTTTTATACCGACGCTGACGCTGCGGGTAGCCCGGTAATGCGCATGAGCCGTTCCGGCAGCGGGGCAGTTAAGCTGTGCGACGTGACGGACACCATGTATATAACGCTTCTCGGCGACGTGGTCATGCTTTACTGCGTGAGCGACGGCGGCTCTGTAAGCACGGTGTTCGTGGACCGCGGCGGCGGCGATACCTATTCTCCGGGCTGACATTCGCTCTTTGAGGATGTGCGGATACGTATCCGAAATCTTTGCCTCACGGTCCGACGGTCTCTTTTGACCGTCTTCTTTCCGTACGGCAGCCGTTTTTCCGCGCTTTTTGCACGCCTATGACGGGCATATGAAGAACGCAGGGCTTTTTGTCTCACCGTCCCGGCGATTTTTTCGTATGCGCGCCTGAAGCAAAAAAATGAGTGGACAAAGCCGGTCCGGTGTTGTATAATCATATGGTCTTAGTAAAATCAGTCTTTTTCGGGAGGTCTTTACAATGTCTTTGCTGAAAAGAATAGGTTCCGCGCTTCTTTGCGCCGCCATGCTTATCTGCGTATGCTGCTCCTGCAATCAGTCCGCTACAAAGATAATCATGACCGTAGCCGGCGAAGAGGTGCCTGCGGGCATATACATTCTTTATATTAATTCCGCCATAGGCGAGCTTGAGGACAAGATAGCAGAAGACGAATACGAGGGGGATAAATGGGATTACACCGTTGACGGACAGGCCGCCGATCAGTGGGTAAAAGACCAGGCCCTCCAATATACCCTTGAGCTTATCGCAGTAGAACACGAGTTTGAAAAGCGCGATCTTTCCTTCACGGCGGAGGAGCAGTCCAATATAGATTACATGTGCAATTATTATTGGATGTATTTCGGCGCGAGCTACGAGAAAATGGGCGTCTCCTTCACATCCTTTGAGCGTGTCCAGAAAGGTTCCTACCTGAGTCAGAAAATACTCCTTTCCCAGTACGGCGAGGACGGTACCGATCCCATCCCGGACGAAGAGCTGAAAACCTACATGGAAGAAAACTACATGAGGGTCAACCATATCCTTATCTCCAGCCAGAAGGATGACGGCAGCGGCGAGCAGCTTGAGGGCGACGAGCTCTCCGAAGCCGAGTCGAAGGCCGACAAGCTTTTTGAGCTTGCCAAGGCCGCAGACGACATAGCTTTCATAGAGCTCATAAAGGAAAACAGTGCCGACTACGATTCGGAAAGCGATACCGAGTCCTCCCTTGAACTGGGCATGATTTCCCCGATTGAAGACAGCGGATATGTGGAGGAGTTTGAAAAATGCGCTGCAGAGCTGGAAATCGGCGGTACTGATATGTGCAAATCGGATTACGGATGGCACATAATACGCCGTTACGCCATGTTCGACGACGGCGTGGTTGAGCTTGACGACTACAGGGACAGCGTTATAATCAACATGAAAGAGGACGAGTATAACGACTCAAGGTCCGAGTGGGCGGACGCTCTGCGCGAGCAGATGGTGCTTGTGGAAGAATCAGTAGAGCGTTATGATCCTAAGAGTTCAAAGTTTGATCTTTCCTGATTTTTATGTACAGGTTCTGATTTGACAGCATTCCGCCGTGACGGCATTTGCCGTCGCGGCGGATTTTTGCTTTTAAGGCAAATCCGGTCCCGTGATGGGCGGCTCTGACCTTTTCACGCTCTCCGACTATTGACTTGAGGCAACCCCAGTCCCGCGGGGGCGACTCGGGTCCGGGTATTCGGCAAACCTGTTTACCGGGCAGATACGCAAGGGCAGCGGCGGGAACGCCGGGGAAAAGAAAAAACGGGCTTAAAGCCCGTTTTTTACACTGTTTTATTTCGCCGGAAACTATCAATACTTGCCGCGCTTTACATAGGTGGTGTGAAGGGCCTCATGCGCCTTGTGGCTTCCGTATTCGCCGAAATACTCGTCGTATATGGCCTTCACCGCAGGGGATTCGTGGCTCTTGCGCAGGGTCATCGCCGCGTCCTGACTGTACAGCGCCGACGCGCGTATCGCACGCACGTCCGTAAAGTTCTTCA